>JARRKF010000262.1:0-6598 GCA_037388405.1 Ignavibacteriaceae bacterium
GATACTGGAGAACCGATTACAAAAGTGAAGGATAAATTGCTCAGTGCAAATGTCTACTTCGGTGCTGCACCAATTGTGGAAGCATTGAAACGCGGCGCTGATATCGTAATAACTGGAAGAACAACCGATACAGGATTAACTCTCGCACCAATGATTTACGAGTTTGGTTGGGATATGAAAGATTATGACCTTATGGCTGCGGGAACTGTAGCAGGTCACATTTTAGAATGCGGAGCACAATCAACCGGTGGGAATTTTTTAGGTGATTGGGAATCAATAGAGAACTTTACAGAGATTGGATTTCCGATTGCAGAAGCATATCCAAACGGTGAAGTGATTATCACAAAACACGAAAATACCGGCGGCAAAGTTTCCTTCGATACAATTGCTGAGCAATTAGTTTATGAAATCGGAGATCCGAAAGATTATATTACTCCCGATTGTGTTGCTGATTTCACATCAATAAAACTTGAAGATGTTGGAAAGGACAGAGTAAAAGTTTACAACGTTAAAGGAAAACCCGAAACGGAATTTTATAAAGTTTCCTGTTCTTTTCACGATGGATATAGTGCAACAGGAACATTAACATATTCCTGGCCTCAGGCTTTAACCAAAGCAAAAAAGGCAGATAGAATTTTGCGCAAGCGATTGGAAAAATTAGGACTTCAATTTGATGAAATACGGTCTGAGTTTGTTGGTTACAATGCAACTCACGAAAATCTTGCTCCACAACTGGATGAAGATAAAATTAATGAAATTGTATTACGTTTTTCTGTGAGAGCAAAAGACAGAAATACGGTTAATAGGTTTGGACAAGAAATTGCTCCTTTAATTCTTACAGGTCCACCAAGTGTAACTGGTTTTGCTGGGGGTCGTCCAAAACCTAAAGATGTAATTGCATATTGGCCAGCATTGATTAATAAAAGTTTAGTTAAACCGGTCGTCAAAATTCTGGAGTTGAAATGAGCAAAATCCAATTACGTCAAATCGCTCATGGTAGAAGCGGAGATAAAGGCGATGCCGCTAACATTGGTATAATTGCTTTTAATGATAAAGGCTACGAAATAATAAAAAAACATCTCACAGCTGACAAAGTAAAAAAACATTTTGAAGGAATTTGTCACGGTAAAGTTGAAAGATTTGAGTTACCGAATATTAGAGCCTTGAATTTTATTCTTCACAACACACTTGGTGGTGGCGGTACAGTTTCACTTAAGCACGATGCACAAGGAAAAACTCTTGCTGCGGCTTTACTACGACTTGAGTTAGATGTATGATTGTATGACTGAATGGATGTATGAAAATAAATTGAAATTTAAATCATACGAACATACAATTATTCAGCCATGCTTTTAACGAAAAGATAGACTATTTTTACTCACCTAATTTTAACAAAAGAAAATTTAGAAAGTAAGTTGGATGTACGAAGAAGAATTAAAAGAGCTTAAATCATATCAACAACGAGTAGAAAAACTTCGGGGGTATCTTTGATGTTGATAAAAAAATATCGAAAGTAGAAGAACTCCGTACAAAATCCGGTGAACCATCCTTCTGGAATGACCAGATAGCTGCACAGAAAGTCTTACAAGAAATAAAATCACTCGAGCAATGGATTAATCTCTACAAAGAAGTTGACAAAAAAGTAAATGATGTTAAAGATATCATCGAACTTGCCGCAATGGAGAAAGATGAATCATTTTTTGATGATATAAGAAAAGAACTGGATTCGGTAAACTCTGCTGTTGAAGATGCTGAATTCAAAAATATGCTTAGCGGAAAAGATGATGATAAAAATTGTATTCTTAGTATTCATTCAGGTGCTGGAGGAACCGAAGCTCAGGATTGGGCTGATATGTTGCTGCGAATGTATTTACGTTGGGGTGAGCAGAATGGATATGCGATGAGAATAGTTGATATTCTTGATGGTGATGGTGCAGGAATCAAATCTGCTGAGGTGGAAGTAACCGGTGAATTTGCATATGGTTATTTAAAAGCAGAAAATGGTGTTCATCGTCTTGTTAGGATTTCTCCCTTTGATGCAAATAAAAGAAGACATACATCTTTCGCTTCTGTATTTGTAATTCCCGAAATAGACGATTCAATAGAGATAGAGATCAATCCTGCTGATTTAAGAATTGATACTTACCGATCAGGAGGAAAGGGTGGACAGAACGTGAACAAAGTTGAAACTGCTGTTAGGATAACACACGAGCCAACCGGAATAGTTGCTGCTTGCCAGAGTGAACGCTCACAAGGACAGAATAAAGCAACAGCGATGAAAATGCTGAAGTCCAAGCTTTATCAAAAAGAACTAGAAAAACAGCAAGCAGAAATTGATGAAGTTGAGAAGAACAAAATGAAAATAGAGTGGGGAAGCCAGATTCGTTCTTACGTATTTCATCCTTACAATATGGTAAAAGACCATCGTACTGACGAAGAGACTTCGGATGTTCAGAGAGTAATGGATGGTGATATTGACAGATTCATTAAAGCCTACCTTTCAAAATTTAGTAGAAATTAACCGATACTAGTACTCTTTAATTACATACATTCAAAATGTAAACCGGTTCTTCCAGAATGGGATGAATCAATTTTACTATTTATTGAACCAAAAGTTTACGACAAGCAAACAATTTTATTTTATTATTGAACCGCAAGATTACAGAACAATTTACTAAGGGTTGTTTTGTAGCTGCAATAATCAACTCATACTTAAAAAACTATTGGAGGCTTTATGAAATTGCTCAGTGCATTCCTTTTCATTCCCTGTCTTACTCTGTTTCTATTTCTTGTAGGATGTAATCAGCAGGAAAACTCACCTGTTGATGGGATAACAAATTCTGGGAATAATGATTCGTTTTTAGCCAAGCATTACACACTTCCACCAGCAACAATGGCTGAATTGCAACAAGCGAAAATTGCGACTGCAAGTTACAATAATATTGAAAATGCAATTGCTGATGGATATGTTGATATAAACGTAATTGTTCCTCATATGGGTTATCATTTTATGAAATCAAGTTATGTCAATTCTACTTTTGAAATTGATAAACCTGAAATTCTTGTTTATTCTACAAATCCTTCAAGTGGACACATGCAACTTGTTGCTGTAGAATATGCAATCCCAAATACTGAACCACAACCAGAAGGATTTACAGGCAATTATGATGTTTGGGATAATAATTCGACTTTTGGTTTATGGTTATTACATGCCTGGGTATGGGAGTACAATCCCGATGGCGTCTTTTCACCAATGAATCCAAATGTTCAATAAGATATATTTTAATAATTTAATGACTAGGCAGTTCAGATGAACTGCCTTTTTCTTTTTAAAATCAATTTGCTTCTAGTTTTCCGAACTTGATGGAAGATTTATTGCGAAGTGAAGGAGTTGAATTTGATAAAAACGGATGTGTGAAACTTGAAAAGCACCTCTGGATTCCAAATATCAAAAAGAAAATAAAATAAATACTTTTAAGGTAATTTTATGAAAAAGGTATTCTTCTGTTTTTTAATGTTAACCGGAATCTCATTCCCTCAACAAATCGGTGATCCTGAATTCAACCCTCCAATAATTAATCCTGCGTATCCAACAGGTGAAGGATCCAAAATTTATATCGATGAAGCACACAATAATTTCCATACTTTGGAGGGAAGGTATAAACCTTTTGCGGAACTGCTTGAGAGGGATGGTTATGTTATAAATTCTCTGAAAGATACAATTCATAAAAACACTCTTGAGAATGTTGATATACTAGTTATTTCAAATGCCTTAAATATTAGGAATACCGAAAACTGGACTTTACCAACTCCATCCGCATTTACTGAAGAGGAAATTAAAAATATTGTAGACTGGGTTATGAACGGTGGTTCTTTATTTCTTATTGCCGACCATATGCCCTTTCCGAGTGCCGTAGATAATTTAGCAAATGAATTTGGATTTAAATTGAATAACGGTTTTGCTATAGATACAACAAACAAAACATTGGGTGATTTATTTACTCGAAAAGATAGTACACTAGAAGATAATTTTATTACAAACGGAAGAAGTGAACAGGAAAAAGTTGATTCGATTTATTCATTTACAGGAGAAGCGTTTCGAATTCCAAAGGATGCGACACCAGTTTTAATATTGAATTATAATTTTATTTCCCTGATGCCAGATACTGCATGGAATTTTAAGCAAGATACTCCGAAAATTTCAGTTTCCGGATGGTCTCAGGGTTCTGTTAAAAAATTTGGAAAGGGAAAAATTGCGATGTGGGGTGAAGCTGCAATGTTTTCAGCACAGATTGCCGGAGAACAGAAGATTAAAGTTGGAATGAACTCACCAAAGGCAAAACACAATTATCAGCTTCTACTAAATATTATTCATTGGCTTGATAGTCGACTTCAATAGATATATTTATTTTGTTTAATATCTATCCACTCTTATTGAAGAAACGCCAGAGTCGATAAATATAATTATTTTGTTACTTGCATCATCAAAATTTGCAGTTTCGTAATGATCTGAATTTATCCTTTCAAAATCGTTAAAATGTTTGGATGATAATGCACCGTCGGTCGTAATCTTACAGCCTGATTCTTTTGGTATATAAATATTAATATCTGATGCACCGGCATCTATACTTAATTTAGTTTCAGGATATAAATTTCCCAATTTTATTTTTAATGCTGCCGCACCCATATCCACATCAACTTTTTCTGTTTTGAATTCAGATAAATCAAAATCCATTGATGCAGCACCGACATCGAAATTCATATCCCAGGTTAGTTTAGGATTTAATGCTACATCAATATTATTCTTATAACTTTTTCCAAATCTAAATACTGATTTATGACGCATTGTAAGATTAATTTTTGTGGTTGAATCAGTATCATACCTAGTCAATTTAAAATTGTTTTTCAGTCCTGATGCAGTTGCGTGAATTAAACTATCTGTAGTTTTCAAGATATTAAATGAACCTGCACCGGCATCAAAATTAAGCGTGCCAAATTTTAAATTTGAATCATAATCTTCTGTGAATTCTGTTGTAGTATATTCTGAATCCGGCTCGTCACCAAATGTAATGTCAAAATCGTTATTTACAAAATGTGTTGCTGATTTTATACTGGCGAATATTGCGAGTGCTAGAATAATTGCTGCTATTCCGGCGAGTACACTTTTTCCGTATTTATGTTTTACCATTATCGATAAACCAAGCAAAACAATTACCAGCGGCCATAGCTTCCAGATAGCGCCCCAATCCATGAAAATATTTGTGAAATTGTTTATTAGGACTAGAAGTCCGAATACTATAAAAAGTAAACCCCAGAAAATATGTGATGTTTTCATTTTAAAATTCTCCATTTAATTCTTTGCTCTTAAAAGTAACCCAACACCAATTCCAATTAAAATCAAAGGCCAGTAGTGATCAAAATGAAATCTTGGAAAAACATTATTCAGCAAAAGCAATCCTCCGATTACAATTAAAATTATTGCAATCCAGAGTTGTTTATTATTTGTATTTGATTCTACACTAGCCGTACCTGAGTTGTTAATATTGAATGATTCAGGATCGGTGGCTGAGTGTTGAAATTCATTTTTGTCACTTTCATCCGGGGAAGATTTACCCTGGAAATCTTTCGGAATTTCATATGGCTTCTGAGGAACAACGATCCACAAAATAATGTAAGCGATTATTCCGCCACCGCCAAGAAATACAATTACAATGAAAAGAACTCTAATCAATGTTGAATCAATATCAAAATATTCTGCCAGTCCACCGGCAACTCCTCCGATCATTTTATCCGTTGTTGAGCGATATAATTTCTTTGCCATATTACACTCCAGGTTATCATTAATCTTTTAATTTCTGGTGTTAAATAAATAAGAATTTCAATAAATATCATCCATTTTGTTAAGTATGGTAGATATTAATCGGTAACTGCAGGAGATTTATCGGTTAACGGAATCGATAAAATTATCTTGAATTACTTTTATGCGATAATTCTGAAGATAAATGTATAACCACAGTAAAAAATTTACAGATTGCAATTTCCGTATTTGCAAATATTTTCACTTTGCAGAGTTTGATGTTAATAACTAATTTAGCACTCAAAAATTAAGATTAGATGAAAATTGCAGTTTGCCAAATTAACCCGATCATTGCAATTTAGATTATAATAAAGAAAAAATTATTAAAGGATACGAGAAGGGTGTAAAAGCCAAAGCCGATCTTGTAATTTTCCCCGAACTATCCCTCGTCGGATATCCTCCCTTAGATCTTGTAGAAAAAGACGAATTCAGAAATGCAGTAAACAAAAGGATAAGCGAACTTGCCAAAATTACTGGGAAAGTCGGATTGCTTTTCGGTGCTATTACAGAAGATGATGACTTGATAGGAACCAACATCCATAATTCTGCAGTATTATGTCATGATGGAAAAATTCAGTTCATTCAGCCAAAATCTTTAATTCCAAACTACGATGTTTTTGATGAGATGAGATACTTTGAACCGGCTAAAGATGTTTTTGTTCATGAATTTAAAGGTGAGAAACTAGGCATTTCAGTTTGTGAAGACATTTGGAATGATGCCGACTATTGGTATAGAAGAAG
>JARRKF010000263.1:0-4342 GCA_037388405.1 Ignavibacteriaceae bacterium
CTGGCAGATATTTCACTTGCTGGAAGAATAATTGCAAACTTCCCTGATAATCTTACAGAAGATCAAAAACTTCCCGACTACTTAACTCAACTCGGTGACCTTACCCAGAGTCCTGATGCAAACATTATCAAACTTCCTAACATCAGCGCCTCTATTCCACAACTTCACGCAGCAATTAAGGAATTAAATGAAAAAGGATACAAAATTCCTGATTATCCAGACGAACCTAAAAATGACGAAGAGAAAAAATTAAAAGAAAGATTTTCAAAAGTCCTTGGCTCTGCTGTTAATCCAGTTCTTCGTGAAGGAAATTCAGACAGACGCGCAGCAGCTTCAGTAAAAAAGTTTGCACAAAAACATCCTCACAAAATGATGAAACCATGGCCTGAGTCTGGTTCAAAGTGCAGAGTGGCACATATGGATAAAAAAGATTTTTACGGCTCGGACAAATCGATGACGCTTGATAAAGCAGATGTCGTCAAAATTGAATACGTTGGCAAAGACGGAAAGACAGAAACACTAAAGGAAAATTTAAAGCTTCTGAAAGACGAAGTAATTGACACAGCAGTAATGAATGTAAAGGAATTGAGAAAATTTTATGCTGAACAGATTGACACTGCTAAAAAAGATGGTGTTCTGCTTTCGCTTCACTTAAAAGCAACAATGATGAAAATTTCCGACCCGATAATGTTTGGTCACGCTGTTTCTGTTTACTACAAAGATGCACTCGATAAACACGCTGCTGCACTTAAAGAAATTGGTGCGAATGTTAATTATGGTTTGATGGATATTCTTGAGAAACTGAAAAAACTTCCTGACGAAAAGAGAAAAGAAATTGAAGCTGATATTAATAAAGTTTATGACAGCCGCCCGCAGCTCGCAGTGGTTGATTCAAGAATTGGAAAAATGAATCTCCATGTTCCCAATGATATTATAGTTGATGCTTCAATGCCTAATGTCGTTCGGGACGGCGGAAAGATGTGGAATCTGAAAGATGAATTGCAGGATTGCATTGCGATGATTCCCGACCGCTGCTACTCAACTATGTACGGTGAAATAATTGAAGATGCAAAGAAGAAAGGTCAGTTTGATCCTTCAACAATGGGTGCGGTTTCTAACGTTGGACTTATGGCAAAGAAAGCAGAAGAGTACGGCTCGCACGATAAAACCTTTGAAGCAAAAGGTGATGGAGTTATTCGCATTGTAAATTCTGATGGAAAAGCCTTACTTGAGCAGCAGGTTGAGACTGGTGACATTTTCAGAATGTGCCAGGCAAAAGATGAAGCTATAAGAGACTGGGTAAAGCTGGCAGTGAACAGAGCAAGAGCTTCCAACACACCTGCGATTTTCTGGCTCGATGAAAACAGAGCACACGACAGAGAAATAATTGCAAAAGTTAAAAAGTATTTACCCGAGCACGATACAAAGGGACTCGAAATAAAAATTCTCAAACCTGTCGATGCAATGAAATTTACTCTTGAGCGAACAAGAAAAGGATTGGATACAATTTCCGTTACAGGAAACGTTCTGAGAGATTATCTCACCGACCTCTTCCCTATTCTAGAACTCGGCACAAGTGCAAGAATGCTTTCAATCGTTCCTTTACTTAAAGGCGGTGGCTTATTTGAAACCGGTGCTGGAGGATCTGCACCGAAACACGTTCAGCAGTTGCAGAAAGAAAATCATTTGAGATGGGATTCGCTCGGTGAATATTGTGCGCTTGTTCCTTCACTTGAGATGATTGCTGAAAAATCAGGTAATACAAAAGCAAAAGTATTAGCTGAGACTCTCGATGCTGCAATCGGTAAGTATCTTGAAAACGGAAAACTGCCTTCTCGTAAAGCTGGTGAAATTGATAACAGAGGAAGTTCATTCTATCTTGCTTTATATTGGGCAGAAGCTTTAGCTGAACAGGATAAGGACAAAGATATGAAATCACGATTCTCAAAAATGTATAAAGAGCTTGTAGCAAACGAAAATAAAATTGCAAGCGATTTAATTTCTGTGCAGGGTAAACCCGTTGATTTAGGAGGATATTATGTCCCTGATGATAAGAAAGCCATAGAAGTTATGCGTCCTAGTTCAAAGTTTAATAAAATAATTGATGAGATGTAAGTTTAATTTAAATAAGTATTGATTTGTAAACGGATAGGATAATTATTCTATCCGTTTTTTATTTTCGAATAACGGTATTCATTCCTCTTTTGATAAAATGATTTTAAATTTAATTCTGAAATTTTGATTCTTATTTTTACTATCGTCGAAAAAAATAAACAGGCATAATCTCGATGAATGATAATAGACCAAATAAAGCCGAGTTTCAGTTTTTAACCTTAGCATACAATCGATTTTACGATTTATATGATGAAGTAATGGAGGATTTGTTTTGGGATAAAAATGAGTGGGAAAGATTTTCAAAGATAAAACAAGCATTTTCCATTTACACCGAATTACTTAATTATGAACCTATAAAATGGATTATTGAAAAATTAAAAACAGCACGACCACCAATGGAATCTGAAATTGGCAGTGAGTTGTTTAAGTTCGTCCGAAATGTAGTTGCTCATTTTCCTTTCTTTAAAAGTTGGAATGAAGTCTGGATTAGTAATTCATTAGTAAATTGGATTAAGAAAGGACATACAATCGATCGTTTCTTACAAAAATACGAAGGACACAAAAGTATAAAATATAGATTTTGGGAACCTTCGAAAAAAAGAATGACTTATTTATCAATAAACTTCCCAGCAGAATATTCTAGCGATATTAAAGTCTTTTTAAAAGACATTATTACAGAAAAAGAAGGTGTTAAATTTTCATTTATACTGATGAAACAAATATTGGACACGCAAGTGAAAGAGATTAAAAGTAGTGAATAATCCGGTTCAATTATTATTATAATTTAAAGGATAAATAAGAATTCTAGTAATCAAGATAATAAAAGCTATGAGGCTAATTGAACCCTAAATGATTTTTTGCATATAATAAAATTCTTACTGATACTCATCCCAACTTTTGATGGGCAGTGTATCTGTGGTGAATTGCTGTAACGCTTTAATAAATCTTTTTGTTGCCTGCACATTTGTGAAAAGAGGAATGTTTAAATCGACAGCTTTTCTGCGAATGATATAATCGCTGTCAAGCTCAACTTTCTCTGCTGTCTTCGGAATGTTTATTACCATATCAATCTCGCCATTGCCTAGATAAGTCAGAATTGATGGTTCTTTTTCATCAAAAGGTCGGTAAAGAACTTCGACATCAATTCCGTTGATCTTATAATAATCTGCTGTTCCTTTAGTGCCATAGAATTTCAAACCCATTTCTTTCAAAGTAAGAATGTCTTCCAGGATTTCAGCGTCATCACCGAGACAAGCAACTTCTCCTGTTGACGACATTTCAACACCGGTAACAGGATCAGAGCCTTTCAATCTTGTAAAAGAAAATTGCGAGGCCTTTACGCCGATATAATCCAGATCAAACGATGACTTATCAATCTTTGCAACTTTCTCGCCAAGCATCAGCTTTGTTGCAATGTCTATGAAATTAATTTTTAATGTTTTAGAAACAAACGGAAAACTGCGCGATGCACGTAAGTTGCATTCAATCACTTTTACATCGTTATCTTTAGCAATAAACTGAATGTTGAAGGGTCCGGTAATTTCAAATTCACTTGCGATTTTCTTTGTGATGATCTTAACTCTGCGCATTGTTTCAAGATAAGTTCTCTGCGGAGGAAGTACAATTGTTGCATCACCAGAATGAACGCCTGCATTTTCAACGTGTTCAGCAATTGCATAACAAAAAAGCTCACCGTGATCAGCAACTGCATCAATTTCAATTTCGCGGGCATCAGTTATGAATTTGCTTATCACCACCGGATGCTCACTATTTAAATCAGTTGCCTTTTTCAGATACGCTTCAAGCTCATCTTCAGTTAAAACAATACTCATAGCCGCACCGCTTAGCACATAACTAGGTCGTATTAAAACAGGGTATCCAACTTTTGCCGAAAACTTTTTTGCTTCATCAAGTGTTGTAACTTCAGACCAATCTGGTTGGTCAATTTTTAGTTTATCGAGTATCTGAGAAAATTTGTGGCGGCTTTCAGCATTATCAATTTGAACAGGTGATGTTCCGATAATTTTAACACCTTGATTATGAAGTTTCATTGCAAGATTATTTGGCACTTGTCCGCCCATCGAGACAATTACGCCTTCAGGATTTTCGAGATCACAGATGTCAAGAACTCTTTCCAAAGTTAACTGCTCAAAATACAGCTTGTCGCAAATGTCGTAATCAGTACTCACTGTTTCCGGATTGCAGTTGATCATTATCGACTTGTAAC
>JARRKF010000264.1:0-3351 GCA_037388405.1 Ignavibacteriaceae bacterium
GTTGTTGGTGATGGCAATGGTATTGTTGGTGTTGGTCTTGGAAAAGCAAACGAAGTAACTGATGCCATTTCTAAAGGAGTTGATGATGCAAAGAAAAACCTTGTTAAAGTATCGGTGAGAAGAGGAACTATTTCACACCAAATCATTGGTAAGTACGGTGCAGGTAAAGTTTTATTAAAACCGGCTACACCAGGAACTGGGTTAATTGCTGGTGGCGGTGTTAGAGCAGTTTTAGAAGCTGCAGGTGTTCAGGATGTATTAACTAAATCTCTGGGTTCAAGCAATCCTCATAATCAGGTAAAAGCAACTCTTAACGGATTGCTGAATCAGATTGATGCAAAAATCATGGCAAACAAAAGAGGAAAAACAGTTCAGGAAGTTTTTGTTTCCTAAAGAGGTAATTATGTCGAAGATAAAAGTAGTTCAAACAAGAAGTATTATTGATAGACCAAAGCAACAGAAAAAAATTATTGAAGCTTTGGGTTTAGGGAGACCAAACTGGGAAAAAATACATAATGATACTCCTCAAATAAGAGGAATGATAAAAAAGGTAACTCATCTTGTTAAAGTTGAGGATGTAAAAGAATAAGGAAATTTCTAAATGGATGTACTAAGTAATTTAAAATATGCTGAAGGCTCAAAGAAGAAACATAAAAGAGTTGGTAGAGGTGAAGGTTCCGGCCACGGTGGACAGGCAACGAGAGGAATGAATGGTCAGAGATCGCGTTCAGGTTCTAAAAAGAGAATGTGGTTTGAAGGCGGACAAATGCCTTTGCAGAGAAGAATTCCAAAATTTGGATTTACAAATATTTTTAAAGAAACTTACCAGCTTGTTAATCTAAATGCACTTCAGCGTCTTGCTGATGAGAAAAAGCTTGGCAAAGATATCAATGTACAGGAATTAAAAAATTTAGGATTAATCTCAACAACAAAAAAACCCGTTAAGATTCTTGGTAAAGGTGAATTTAAAGCGAAGGTAAATTTAGAGGTAAATGCTATAAGCCAAAGCGCTAAAGAAAAAATAGAATCAGCTGGCGGTTCAATTAAGTTAATCTAAAAAGGTAATAAATGTCCAAAATTACAGATACCTTTAGAAACATTTTCAAAATCAATGACCTTCGTCAGAGGATAATTTATACGCTGGTTCTGCTTTTCCTTGTGAGGTTAGGTGCTCATATAACTATTCCGGGTGTTGACACTGCCTTACTTACGGAAAGCATGAAAAATGCAACTACTGATAATCTTTTTGGCTTATATGATCTTTTTGTTGGTGGTGCATTTTCTAATGCAGCAATATTTGCACTTGGAATTATGCCTTACATTTCAGCTTCAATTATCATTCAGTTGTTGGGAGCTGTAGTCCCCTATATACAGAAGCTTAATCAGGAAGGTGAAGAAGGCCGGAAAAAGATTACACAATGGACTAGGTATGGAACTGTTGCTATTTCGGCAGTGCAAGCTTGGGGTGTAACTATCAGGCTTTTAAATATTCAGGTTCAGGGAATGCCGATCGTACCTAGTGCGGTGCAAGGATTTCCCTGGGTTCTTTCAACTATTATTATTCTAACATCAGGAACAGTTTTGATGATGTGGATGGGAGAACAGATTACTGAAAAAGGTATTGGTAATGGAATATCTCTGATAATTTTTATCGGAATTATTGCAAGATTTCCACATGCGGTTTTTGATGAAATAAGATTGATTAGTGCGGGTCAAAGATCGATAATTGTTGAAATTGTTATTTTGATTTTTATGTTCTTTATAATAGCTGGTGTTGTTTTGGTTACTCAGGGAACGCGGAGAATACCTGTGCAATATGCTAAGCGAGTTGTCGGGAGAAAAATTTACGGTGGTGTAACTCAATATATTCCATTGCGTGTTAACACTGCTGGAGTGATGCCTATCATATTTGCTCAGTCAATTATGTTTATTCCAAATACAGTATTATCGTTCTTTCCTGATAACGAATTTTTACAGAGCATAAGCGGTTTGTTTGTTTATCATTCACCGGTTTATTCAACTATTTACGCTTTGATGATAGTGTTCTTTACTTATTTTTATACTGCAATTGCATTCAACCCAAAAGATGTTGCAGACAATATGAAGAAACAGGGTGGATTTATTCCTGGGATAAGACCTGGTAAGCAAACTTCTGAGTTCATTGATAATATTTTAACCAAGATAACATTACCTGGCTCAATATTCCTGGCTATAGTTGCGATTTTGCCAGCTTTCGTCTCAGGTTTTGGCGTTTCAGGTCAGTTTGCAAACTTCTTTGGAGGAACGAGCCTTTTGATTATAGTAGGAGTTGCTTTGGATACGCTGCAGCAAGTTGAATCTCATTTACTTATGAGACATTATGATGGGTTTATGAAGTCAGGCAAATTTAAAGGACGCAGATTTATCTAGTTTGTGATTTACATAAAGACTAAAAAAGAGATCGATTTTATTAGAGAGAGTTGTAGAATTGTTGCTGAAACACTTCAATTATTAAAAAGTAACGTTAATGAAGGTGTTTCAACTATTGAACTGGATCAGATAGCTGAAGATTATATAAGAAGTAATGATGCGGTCCCTGCTTTCAAAGGTTATTCGCAGGGAGGTTTACCAGGATTTCCTGGTTCTGTTTGTACATCATTGAATAATGCTGTTGTACACGGAATCCCAGGAAACGTGAAACTTCAGGAGGGAGATATTATTTCTCTCGATATAGGTGTTCTTAAAAATAATTTTTATGGTGATGCGGCAATTACCGTAGCAGTTGGAAAAATATCTGACGAAAAGAAAAGGCTTATGGAAGTAACTGAAAAATCATTGTTTCTTGGTATTGAACAAGCCAAAAACGGCAACAAAGTACACGATATTTCATTTGCTGTTCAAGAGTTTGTTGAACGCAATGGTTTTTCTGTTGTTAGAGATCTTTGCGGACATGGTGTAGGTAAATCATTACACGAAGATCCGGCTGTTCCTAACTTTGGTAAAAAAGGCACCGGTTCTAAACTTAAGAATGGAATGACATTAGCAATTGAGCCTATGGTAAACGCTGGAACTTATAATGTTATTACTGGATCTGATGGATGGACAATTCTTACAGCTGATGGTTCACCTTCAGCTCATTTTGAACATACGATATTGATTCAGGATGATTCACCGGAAATACTAACAGTTTGTTAATGGCTAAACAAGGACCAATTAAAATAGATGGTGTTATTACTGAAACTTTACCTAATGCAACATTTAAAGTAAAGTTAGATAACGGACACGAAATTCTTGCTCATATATCAGGCAAGATGAGAATGCATTTTATTAAAATTTTAGTGGGCGATAAAGTCTCTGTTGAAATGTCGCCTT
>JARRKF010000265.1:0-5133 GCA_037388405.1 Ignavibacteriaceae bacterium
AAAATTAGTTGCTACTAGCAAAAGGGCTCCAAAAAGGCTCCACTATAGGGTCTTGGAGGGGGTATTTGAGTGTATCAGGGAGAATAAAAAATGCGAAAACTACTTAAAATCGTAATTCTCGCATTTGAAAAAAGTGTTGCGGAGAGACAGGGATTCGAACCCCGGAAGGACTTGCATCCTTAACGGTTTTCAAGACCGCCGCATTCAACCACTCTGCCATCTCTCCGATTTCTTTAGTTCCTGAAACTTATAACCCGATTTATAATTCTTTATTTCTTTTTCTCTGTTATAAGCTTCTATTTTTGTAATAAATTTTTCAGTATAAACAATTTTCCAAGGTCTATAGGCTTTTGTTGAACTTGTCAATCCTTTATTATGTTCAACTAATCGTCTTTTTAAATCATTTGTATGTCCGATATAGTATCTATCCTTAAACTCACTGTATAAAACATAAACATAGTACATATTAGGACCGCCTTATTTCCCGCAAAGCGGGACAAGCAACCTTTACCCCGTTTAGCGGGGACTCTGCCATCTCTCCGATTTCTTTTATTTTGGGCTGTAAATATAGGTATAGAAGTCTCATCACACAACGGAAATTTTCTTAATTTTCTTCCTATCTTTTATAAAAACGAAAACCATAATGAGTGAATTAAGAGAATTTAAAAAATTCAGTAAAAAGCTTGCTGATGCCAGTGCGGAGGTTATCAAAAAATATTTTAGGAAAAAAATAAATGTAGATGCAAAAGAAGATGATTCACCAGTTACAATAGCCGATAAAAAGGCTGAAGAATTTATGAGAGACTTAATTCTAAAGCATTATTCAGAGCACGGAATAATTGGTGAAGAATTTGGAGTAACTAATCAAGATGCCGAATACAAGTGGGTGTTAGATCCAATCGATGGAACAAAAAGTTTTATTTGCGGTGCATATAGTTTTGGGACCCTGATTGCATTATTGAAAAATGGTAAGCCGATAATAGGAGTTTATAATCATCCTATCTTGAATGGTTTTTTGATAGGGGATAATACTGAAACTAGAATTAATGGAGAAAAAACTTATGTTAGAAATTGTAGTGATCTGAAGAATGCAGTGCTTCTTACAACTGATCATCTTAATATCGAAAAATATCAGGATATTAGTCGATTCAATTCATTAATAAAAAAAGTAAAATTGTACCGTAACTGGGGAGATTGTTATGGTTATTATTTACTTGCTACAGGGTTTGCAGATATAATGATCGATCCGATTATGTCACCCTGGGATTTACTAGCATTAATACCAATAATAAATGGGGCAGGGGGTACAATCACAGATTATAATGGTAATGATCCGATTAAAGGGAACAGCATAGTTGCAACTTCACCATAGAAGAAGAAAATGGTTCCGATAATCCATAGAAATAAAATCACAAGCCAATATGGATCTATTAAATCAATGATTCGTGGAATGTAATTATTTATTGCTCCAAGCTTGTAACTATTTCTTAAAGGAATAATTATTGAATTTAGAATAAGAAAGAAAGCACAAACTGCAATAGCATATTTTTTTAGATTTTTTTCTTTATTAAAGATTTCAAGTAGTGTACGAATAGATAAAAGCAGACCGCCATAAAGGAAAATAAAAACGAGAACATTTACTCCGGTTGGAATATTTCCCCAAAAGACAAGAGTGACATAGCCCTCTTTGGGAATTTTAAAAGTTTTATCATCATAAGTTAATTCAACTTTATATCTAATTGCTTTCCCCGGTTTTAATTTAGGAATGCTGCATTCCAGTCCTCTATCAATTTTTTTGTAGTCTGATTCAAATTGCTGATCATCTTTAATCCAAATTAATTTTCCATTTAATCCTTCCACGTCACTTAGAATAAAGTTTTTAAAAGAATGTTTATCATAACAAACCCGGTCAAGTTTATATGAAACCTTCTTTCCTTCAATACCGAATGTACTTGTAATAGGATAATCAGGACTGTTTACATTTTTAAAATAGCCGATTAAAAAAACCCCGGTTAATTTGTTCCGGGGTTCTGCATTTATATGTTAGCCTGCTATAAGGATGACCCAACCTTGAATCTCATATTCACAAAAATTTTGTACGCACCAAAACTACCATCATCTAATCTGGATAATATCAAAGAAGGACCGATTGAAAAGGCACTGAATGCCCAGCTCTCAGCAATTTTCTGGACTAATAAAGTCATTACATATTGAGACTGCCTGTGCGGACTACTCGTCATTGCGTCAAACTGAAAATCAAAGGTACTTCCCGCAAGTGACATTTCCCTAAAATCAAAACCAAAATGCCATTCACTTAAATATTGTCCGGCATAAACTTTTCCTTTAGTTGCTCCAAGTAATTTTACCGGATACCTGAATTCCCAGTTTAAAAATGATCCTTCAACAAGCCAAGCCTGGTATTTAATTGTTCCATCAGGATTATAAACTACTGTGGCGTGGCTGGAATCCAGATACTGCTCTCTCTGAAATTGAGTAAAATCAGAAACTGTACTTAGATAGTTAATTTCAAAAAAGTTACCAAGCGGAAATACGTAACCTATCTGGTAACCGTTTGAAAAAATAAGGTTGTTATAGTTGTTATCACTAATGGAAGTTATTATTGCATCAACATTTGTGAATCCACCGCCATAAACGCCGAGTATGTGAAAGTTTGCTTCGAGGAAATTAGTATTTAAGGGTCCTTCATATTTTGTAAGAACACCAAATGAAAGTCCGATATCTTTTTTAATTGGAATACCAAGTCTTTCTCCGCCAAACAATTGAAAGAAAGGATTTACATACCAAGTTGAAGAAGAAATTTGCTGCTTGGTAGGAGGATCCAAAATCTTATTAATTTTTATTTTCTCAATGACTCGCGAAAAAACACTACCATAATGAATTTGTTCTTCGAGATTTATTTTGAATGGATAAGTCTGAACCCTGGCTCTGATTTCCGGGGGTAAAGCTAGAAATGGGTAAAGTGAACCTTTAATAGAAATCGTTTGATTATTAGGGTCTCTTAAATCCGCAATAATTTCAGCTTTCGGATCAGGTGGATCTATGAATAAAGCCTGCTGTATATGAATAAACAAACTATCATCCAACGGTTCCATCTGAAAGTACAATACAGGTTCCTCATCATCCTGAGCGTAAATTAATGTTAATGCAGGTGCAATAACTATGAAGAAAATAATTAGAAGATATCTGAATTTCATGATGTTGTGCCTGATAATTATTTAGCAAAATCTGTAAAGAAGAATGAATCACCAACCTGTACTCTATCTTTCGTTCTTTCGTCCTGAACTATGAAGAAAAAGTTGGCTTTATACCTGCCATCTGCTTCTCTTAAGGTCTCATTCCTATCAACCCAGTCATCGAATTGGTTTTCATTAGCTGTCAATCTTAATGAAACATTATAAACCATGTTTCCATTTGCATCGGTCTGTGGTCCGCTTACAGAAATGGGGCCTGAGTAGCTGACTTTAAGCTGTTCCGGTCGGTTATCAATAATTGTAACGGTGAATGCTGTGATTCTCTGTAACTCCTGAACATATATATCTGCAGAATTCATCTTTGTTGTTACTCTTTCAATTTTTATTTCAGGAGGTTTATTTGGAATTACTTTTACACGCTCTTCCTGTGTTCCAAAAGCAACAATAACTTCACTCTGGTCTGTCAAATCAAATTTTACTTCTTTACCCGGTGGAATTACAACTATTGGTTTTGAGCGGTCTCTAGGATCGTAGAGAGTTGTTGGAACATTTCCACTATTCCTGGCCATATTCCATGTATTCTGAATGAAGGTCTGCTTTAAAGAAATGGGAAGCTGCAGTTTAGTTTGTTCTTCTTTAATTTCTTCTTTAGGTTTTTCTTCTTTTGGAGGGGGGACATAATCTTTAACTTTTTCAAGTTTTCTGTTCAATTCAGCAAGCTGATTTTTCATTTTTTCATTCTCAACCACAACATTTGGATCAATCTTAATTGAGAAATCGATTCCCAATGCGTACAATGAATCAAGAACTGACATGAGTGAATCGCGCACACTTACATTTACAGTTTCTGCTTCAAGTGCAACTCGTCGCAAATCAAGATCAGCTCCTTTGAGCGCAAGTACTGTAATTACAAAAATGTATAGTACCTGGTAAATAACAAATTTACTATCACGTTCTCTTTTAACCATCTTTTAAACCCTTACTTTTTAACTATTGCTTCGAGGTGACGTAAACCAGTCAATGTTTTTTCATCCGATAATGATGTTGAAGCCTGTGTAATAGAATTTGCAAGTACATTTAGCTGCTGTATTTTATCTGCACTAATTTGCTGCATCGAGTTCATTCTTTCTACCATTTCACTTATTGCGGTAAAATTCTTTCTGGCAACTTCACTTAGCTTGGTCGATTCATCTACGATTGATTTGTATTTCTCAAGATCCTGTACTGAAAGTGTACCGCTTCCCACCCCAGTTTGGTTGAATTGTTTAATAAGACTCTTTGAGCTTTCTATCTGAATGCGTGAAAAATATTTATCACGAAGATCTTTTACGTGGTTAACGACATTCTGAAAATCAACACCCAGTTGATCAAGTACAGGTTCGAACAATTTCCCAATTGCTAATACAATCAATGCCTTAATTTCAAATGGGACAGAAAGTCCAAGAAATATTTCCTCACCCAGTTTAATACTAACAAGAAGAATTGCAGCACCAATCAGAGGAAGAGCAGTTGCAATTGAATCTATTATACTCATAGAAGCTTCAATAATTCTGTCTATAGTTTCTGATGCAGGCGTTCTAATAATCTCCACTTTCAAATTATTGTAAGCTAGGTAAGCTATAAAAACAAACAGAGCATAAGCGGCAACCGGAAGCCACCAGAAGCTGTAAGGTTCAAAAGTATCGGTCGGTGGTTGCCAACCCGGGAAAAGCATTCTTGCAATATCGAAGGATATTTCACCAAGAAATGGAACTTTCGAAACATCAAGGAAAAATGATATTATTAAGGCAACGAAGGAAATTATAGCTGGTTTAATAACAACGTTAAATCTAATCCTGGTAACAGCGGCTCTAGTATAACTGTCAAGTTCAGCCTCAAGCCCATTTGTTGAGACTTCTACAGTGTCTAGTTGAGAGTTTGC
>JARRKF010000266.1:0-3328 GCA_037388405.1 Ignavibacteriaceae bacterium
GTGCCGGAGGTGCCGCACATTTACCTGGAATGGTTGCTGCTATTTCTCCGCTGCCTGTAATTGGTGTTCCTGTTAAGTCTTCCAACTCACTAGATGGGTGGGATTCTGTACTTTCAATTCTTCAAATGCCCGGCGGTGTCCCGGTTGCCACCGTTGCGCTGAACAACGCAAAGAATGCCGGGCTGCTTGCCGTTCAAATTCTTTCTGTGAACGACAAAAAGCTAAGAGAAAAAATGATCTCTTACAAAGAAAATCTTAATGCAGATGTTCTCAAAAAAATTGAACGAGTTGAAAAGAGCTTTAAGTAAAAATATTTATATCTCTTTTGGCTCGATACCAGGTTTTGCGTACGATAATCTTGATATCCGCTTTGTTTCGTGATAACTATCTAGCCCGCTGATTGCAATGGTTCCTGCTTTTTCGATATCGACATATCCATCAGCTAAAACAACTTTGTCGGGAAGAACTATTTCCTGAATTTCCCCAACAATAAAAATTGTTCCATTAGATTTTATTTCATGCTCTTCTAAAAACTTTAATCCTATTTTTATTTTTGATTCTTTAACATATGGAGCTTTAGATGTTTCTGTGTATTCTGGAGTAAGTCCACAAGCATCGAACTCGGAAACATCTTTCTCATATCTTGCTGATGTCTGGTGAGCTTGTTTTAAGATTTCCTTGTTAATATGATTTATTGTAAAATGATTTGTTTCTTTAATATTTGTGTATGTGTGTCTTTCTACAGAAACAGGGCGCATTAAAAACCCCATCAACGGAGGATTTGCCCCAACGTGAATTACGGAATTGAAAATCGAAAGATTTGTTTTGCCTTCCGATGAAATTGTTCCAATAAGATTTGCGCTTTTGAATCCCGAAAGTGAATTCACAAAAGCTGCGCGGTAAAGTTTTTCAAGTTTTAGAAGGTCCTTTTTCAATAACTTCATGGCGATATCGTTTTAAATGAATTATGATTGGTAATAATGCTAAGCATTCAAATTTTAGTTCAGTAATATTAAAAAACAGCGGGTAATTTTTCTGATTTTATTTTCTGGCGAAGTAAAATTTCTTTGCTGTTGGCAAATTTGTTAGTAATAAAATAATAACGCCAAGTATTCCATAAATCAATTGCAATGGGGGATTCGATTGATATCCTATGATTATAATTTCAACAATTATCCAAATTAAAAGTGCTATTCCTAATGAGAAGCTTCCCAACCAGCCCAAGAATTTCGCTTTCCAAAGACCTATAGAAACAAACGCTGGAAAAATTCCTAAAACTGTAAATAAAATTATTCCGGGTATCAGATAGTCATTAAATGGAGAGTTAGAAAGCCATTCCTGAGGAATACTCAAACTAGCTCCTGTTGGATCTAAAACTAATCCCAAACCTCCTGCTAGTCCGCTTATCGCCTGAAAAAGTACGCAAGCTATCAGAATTTTTATTTCTAAAAAATTTTTCATCCTTGTCTGTCTCTCTCTGATAAAAGAAAGAATGGGCCGTAGAAATGTGCTTTAAATTATTTTATTGATTTTGCTGTGTTTATAATTCCCTCTTCATAACTAATTGGTTTATAGTTGAAAGTCTTTTCAAACTTTGCACTATCAAATAGATAATCAGAATCATTCTGATAAAGCATTTCAACGCTTTCTTTAATTACTTTATTAAATAGGCCAAGCAATTGAGTCATCCATTTTTTAACAACCATATATCCCGGTTTAACGTTCATAGCTTTAGCTGCAAGCTTTATGAATTCTTTTCCAGTTAAAACATTTTTATTTGTCGGTAAATGCCAAACCTGATTATAAGCTGAATCTGTATTACCAAGAATTGCTGATCCTTTTGCCGCATCGGGTGTATAGGTAAACGAATGTTTTTTATTTACATCAATAAACCACTGCGCTTTCTTTCCCTTTTTGAAATTCTCGAAAACCATAATGTTTACAAAGCTTAGCGGTGTGTTCGGTCCGTAAAAATCTGCTGAGCGTGCGATTATTGCCTTCAGGTTTCCTTGCTCAATTTCATTCATAATCATTTGCGTAAGCTCTTCCCTGACTTTTCCTTTTTCACTATCAGGTTTTATTGGAGATTCTTCCGTCATCCAGCCGTCAACTTTTCCATAAGAATATACGTTATCAAAGAAAACAAATTTGCTTTTGTTTTTCTTGCAGGCATCAATAACATTTTTCATTATTACCGGCCAATCTCTTCGCCACACATTTATGTCATACTGCAACCCAGCGGTAAGATAGACTACTTCGGACCTTTCAACGGCATTAAGAACTTCTTCGGAATTCAACAAATTTGCGCTAACTAATTCATCACCGTCATTTACTTTTTTCGGATTACGGCTTACCAATCTAATTTTGTTTGTGTATTGCGGTAAAGTTTTAGCAAGCTCTTTACCTATTACCCCTGTTGATCCTAAAATTGTTTGCATTTTTCTCCTTAATGAATTTTTATAGTTATCATAACGATTTTTTTACTGGATTTCAATTTTATTTCTGCTGATTTATAAAAACTTTATTCTGTACACTCTTTAATAAATAATAATATAAGAGATAAAACACTATTTTTACATCATAATGATATAAAATTATAACTGGTAAAATTGGATATTATTTGATTAGCTAATGAACTTTATTCCATCTTACAGAAAAATCTCTGAAGAAGACTTCGCTAAACGAGTCTCCAAAGCTGATGAAATCTTAAGGGGCTGCACAATCTGTCCGAGAAATTGTTTGGTGGATCGAACAAGCGGAGAACTCGGAACTTGTCAAAGTCGTGATTTGCCTATTGTGTCTTCGTACACTCCTCATTTTGGTGAAGAGCCTGTCCTTTCCGGATTAAATGGTGCGGGTAATATTTTCTTTGGAAATTGTAATTTGAGATGCGATTACTGTCAGAACTTTGTTATCAGTCAAAACCCAAAAGAAGAAACTAAAAATGAGGTCTCTGTTGAAAGACTATCAGATATAATGCTCGAACTTCAAAATAAAAACTGTCACAATATTGGTTTGGTTTCACCAACACATTTTGCCGCTCCCACTTTAAAATCAATTAAACTTGCTGCTGATAAGGGATTAAATCTCCCCATTATTTATAACACAAACGGATATGATTCAGTTGAAATGTTAAAATTGTATAAAGATATTATTGATATTTATTTACCCGATTTCAAATACGGCAATAATGAATACGGAAGGCGTTGCTCAAAGATTCCGGATTATTTTGACAAAACAAAACTTGCTATAAGAGAAATGTATAATCAGGTTGGAAGCAAACTTGTTTACGAAAACGGTGTGGTTGTTAGAGGGTTAATTATTCGTC
>JARRKF010000267.1:0-3320 GCA_037388405.1 Ignavibacteriaceae bacterium
TAAGCAATATCTGCAACGAACTTCCCCTGCTGAAGCATATATGATGTTCTTGACAGATAATTCATAAACGGTTTTGCTTCTTCCGCCCAGGTAATATTTCGATTAAGATGCGTACCAACCATCACATTCCCTGGTTTATCATCCAACGGCTGATGAGCACAAGTATGAAAAACTAATCTGTTTACTCCCTGACAAAACCAATAATCCGCAATTTTCTTAAGTGTATAAGGTGATTCATATCCTCCGCCGGTAAAGGATTCCGCCGCGGCAATTTTTTTCCCATAAACATGAGCTGCAGATGCTGCACCCCGGATATCTTCATAATACATTTGTTTTGGATGAAGTGGTTTGACCCAGAATTCACCCATTGGTATGTCCATAAATTTTTTACATAGTAAAGCATCTTCAAGAATTTCCAAAGAAACACCTGAAGCTTCTCCATAAGTTCCGATTCCTTCTTTTTTCAAATATTCTGAAATTGCTCCATAATGATTTTCTGCAAACATATATGCTAATGTTCTTCTGAAATCCCACAAAAATCTATCACTTACTTCAGCACTAATTATAACCCTGCCAACTAAAGCCGGCAAATATGGAGTAGGATCATAACCTCTCCTTTTTTTGAATTCATCAATCATATTGTCGGTCCAGTTCTGCATGCCTGCTTCCCAGCTATCCATCATAACATATCTTAAGCTTTTACCATACAACGAACCAAGTTTTTCTTTAATTGGACCAAGATAATTTTTAATATATTTATCAGTATATTCTTTACTAAGTTTATCAACTTCATACCCTGAACCGGAAGGAACCGCCGGACGATTCTTCGCTCCGGTGAGAGAGTAACCGATTCTGAGTATATCCCATTTCCCTTCCGGAACTTTCCAGGTTAAATTTCCGTTCTTATCTAACTTAGATGTAAGATTGATTAAATCTTTATTCTGTATACTTTGGCTTTTGGGTATCTCCGGAGTTGGTAATGATTCATATTCAAACAAAAGTCTGAAACCCGCTTTCTCTTCCCATCTATTAATTCTTGCCTGTGGCTGAAGTACTGCTTCTCTCAGAACATATTCATTTGCTTTTTTATTTGTGTTTTGTGCCATTGTTTCTGCGGGATTTAATGGTGCCCCGGTCAATTCAATTCTAAAATATTTTGCAGAAATTTCCGGTACTGAAAAAGTTCTTACCCAGCCTTGACGATAAAGCTGCGCACCGGGAAGGTTGACAAGAGTTGTGAAATTTTTCCCGTTGTTACTTGCGGATAATTTTCCAACCGGAATGCCATTTCCTCCGCTGATAGTAAATGCATGTGCAGTAAATGGTTTCTGAAACTCATAATGTATCCAGGCAATGCCTAAAGTTGTATCTGCTTGAACAGTGACAGAAGAATTATACTTTCCGTCAAAGAGTATTTTTCCATCTATTCTTCTGCCGGAAGTCTCAACTTTTGGTTTTAATGATGCCATCTCAACTGCTGATTCAGGAATCTTATAAGAAAAAAATGAAACATCTTTATTAATTTTCTGATGAGGTTCTTCTTTATTTTTTCTTCCGTTTCCATAATCCTGAAATGGTCCGTTGCTAAACGGCGGTTGAGGTAATTTTCCATTAAATATTTGAGCACCATTCAATAAAGTATCACTCCAAACTAATTTTTTCATCGCTTGTTCAGGCTTAACCCATGGTCCTCCTGTAATACTCCACCCCGGAGAACTAAAGATCCCCATTTCCAAATCAAGTGTTTCAGCTTCTTCAGCTGTATATTCCACAGCATCATACCACTCATCTGTTCCAAATTCAATTTTATGATCAACTGTTTGTCCGCCTCCGAAATTAACATCAGCTAATTGAAATCCGGCTATCCCAACTCTTTTCATCCATTCCAAATCTTTTTTAATTCCATCAAGTGTTACATTTCCTTTTGTCCAATGCCACCAGGTTCTGGGTTTTGCAGATGTCGGAGGATTCTGAAAACCTAAATAAAGAGAATCAGCTTTATCAGAGGAATAAATTTCGTTTGCATAGAAAAACAAAACGCAAATAAAAAGAAAGACTCTGATAAGTTTTACAATAAACAAAATGAATTAATTTAGTTTTGATTGAAAAGCATTTTATGATTTAATTACCTGTAACAATCCTGTATTAATTTTGGTTGATTAGCTTTTCTTATCAATATGAAAAATTTCCGGTAAATCTTTCGATACCGGACTATTATCTTCATTAACTTCCATGAGAGGGGCCATGTAATCCCACCATTTTCTACAAATAACCGTATTTGCAATTTCTTCCCACTTTTTCAAATCTTCAATTTCTGCATATCCAAATAAATCATTTGTATCCTTATCTAAGAAAATGGAATAACTTATAACTCCGTGATTTATTAATACTTCTTTTAATTCCGACCAAATGGGATTATGTCTTTTTATATATTCTTCAGAATTTCCTTCAAATAATTTCATCTTAAAAGCAATTCTCATTTCCTGTATACCTCTTTTTGTTTACTGCAGGACAATATGATAATTTTGCCCCCGGAAGATTTTTTATTTTAAATAAATAAGCTTCTTGGTAATTAATGCTGCATCCGTTTTTAAAGTATAAAAATATACACCCGAACTTAACCCGCCGCTTATTGAAGATGGATTAAAGTTTACTCCATAGCTGCCTGCATTTTGCCGTTGATCAATCAAAGTGGCTACCTTGTTGCCCAAAATATCATAAACAGTTAAAGAGATATTGGATCTTTCCGGTATTGAGTATTTTATTATTGTAACAGGATTAAAGGGATTTGGATAATTCTGATATAAATAAATATTATCAGGTTTAGTATTTTCAAAAGATTTGATACCGGTAACGTAATTTGTTTCAAGGGCACCTAAATCCGGAGCCTTACCAAAGAATTCGAATCCAATATCTGTTCCTGCATCAATTATTTTACTTCCGGATGCAGGTTTCATAAAATCAATATCCGGCAAACTGCCGTCTTCCTTTCGCGGCGATGTTAGCAAATCAATATCAAGACTTTCAAAATCAGAATCTGAAAGCGACAAGTTTAACTGCCAGGAATTAGTTACAAGAGTATTCCGGCTCGTATCGATATTAGCGGTATTTTTTGATCCAAAGCCGTACGGTTTATAGGCTAAGTTATTTTTGAGTATATGGTCATATCCTGGACCGTCGATATTGTCTGCATCATTCCGGCTTGGACGATTCAACATATTGAAATTGGTAGAATTTTGATAAGCCGAGTTATTATACCAGTAATTGCCTGACAAATGGTGATTTGAATAAAATCCATTTGCTTTGTTTCGGGCTGCAAT
>JARRKF010000268.1:0-3319 GCA_037388405.1 Ignavibacteriaceae bacterium
AAAAGAAGAACAACATTTGTAGTATATCTCGATAAAAGCTGAACCTGATCATCTGTCAAAGCTGTTCCAGACACTGCAACTACGTTTTTAACTCCGCTCTGATAAAGTGAAATCAAATCCATATAGCCTTCAACTATTATGGCTTTATCAAGTCTTCGGATTTCATCTTTTGCAAATGAAAGTCCGTAAAGAATTCTTCCTTTTATATAAATGAGCGATTCAGGTGAGTTTATATACTTTGCACCTGTATCTTTTGGATCAAGAACTCTTCCCGCAAATGCGACTACTCTTCCATTCGGAGAAAAGATTGGGAAGATTAATCTCCCGGGAAATTTATCGTACAGTTTTCCTTCAGAAGTTTTCCCAATAAGTCCAAGCTGAAGACATTTATCGAGGTTGAGCTTTCTGCCCTTCGCATAGTTAATAAAATTTTCCCAGCCGCGTAAAGCGTAGCCCAGTCCGAATGAACGAAGAGTTTGCGTTTTTATATTTCTTTCCTGAAGATATTTTCGGGCAGTTTCACCTTCATCATCATTTAATAAATTATTGAGAAAATATCTTGCGGCTTCTGTATTTATATCATAAAGAACTTCCTGCTCAGATTGCTGTTCAGTGTAGGCTTCTTTATCAAACTCGATTGTAATTCCCTGCTGTTCAGCCAGTTCCTGTACCGCTTCAACAAAAGATATTTTATGGTATTCAGTTAAAAATTTAAAAACATTTCCCCCTGTGTGACAGCCGAAACAATGAAATATCTGTTTCTCATCACTAACTGTAAAAGATGGGGTTTTTTCTGAGTGAAAAGGACAAAGCCCAACATAGTTCTTTCCCCTTTTACGAAGCTGAACATACTGTGAAATGACATCAACAATGTTTATCGACTCTCTTATCTCTTCTATTTTTGATTCCGGTATTCTCATATCATTTTATGCAATTCCACTGTAAATATAATCGTAATTTCAATCAATTGTGAAGTGACTTAATACTCACTTTTTCACAGCGGAGCATATTTCATATATTTGTACGCAAATTTGAACAAAATGAACAATCTTTCAAAAAATAGCTTTCTGATTTTTCTTCCCAAAAAGGATTTTAACGAGGAAGAATTCACAATCATAAAAAACCGTTTGCTGAAAGCAGGCAAAAAAGTATTTATTACTTCTGATGATCATTTTGTTTGTTCTGGAAGCAAAGGAATGAAGGTTAAATCTGATACAAGTTTCTTCAACGTGAATGTAAATAATTTTTCAGGATTGATTTTAATTGGAGGATCAGGAAGCAGAAACTATTGGAAAAATGAATCTCTTCATAAAATCATTCGAAAATTTATTGATGATAAAAAAATAGTAGCTGCAATTTGCTCTTCCCCCGTTACACTGGCAAAAGCAGGAATTCTTCAAAATAAAAAAGCAACTTGCTTTTCAGAAGACAAAATGGAACTAATTAACGCTGGAATTTATTATCAGGACAAGAATGTTGTTGTTGATGCGAATGTTGTAACTGCCGATAATTCTCATTCTGCCTTGCAATTTACAGAGGCATTTTTGCATCTTTCAAAGTAAACATCTTAATCAGAGAATGATCGAAACAATTAAAAAATACTGCAATAGTTTAACAGAATACTCAAGATATAAAACTCGCGAAGTGAAAATCGGAGATGTACCTCTTGGAGGGAATAATCCTATTCGCATTCAGTCAATGACAATTACCGATACAATGAATACCATTGGAACAGTTGAACAAACTATTAAGATGGTTGATGCAGGCTGTGAATACGTTAGGATAACTGCACCTAGTATTAATGAAGCCCGGAATCTTGAGAACATAAAAAAGAAGCTGAAAGCCCGTGGATACGAAGTTCCGCTGATTGCTGATATTCATTTTACTCCAAACGCTGCAGAACTTGCAGCAAGAATAGTTGAAAAAGTTAGAATCAATCCGGGCAACTATGTTGATAAGAAAAAATTTGAGCAGTTTGAATATACAGACCATGAATACCTAGAAGAACTTGAAAGAATAAGAAAAAGATTTACTCCACTTGTTAAAGTTTGTAAGGAATATGGAACGGCAATGCGAATTGGTACAAACCATGGTTCTCTATCTGATAGAATTATGAATCGGTTTGGAGATACGCCATTAGGAATGGTTGAATCAGCTTTAGAGTTTGTAAGAATTTGCGAGGATTTAGATTACCATAGTATTGTTCTTTCTATGAAAGCCAGTAATCCGCAAGTGATGGTTCAAGCATACAGATTATTGATTCAAAAGATGGAAGAAGAAGGAATGAACTATCCAATCCATCTTGGCGTGACTGAAGCTGGTGGTGGTGAGGATGGACGAATAAAATCTGCTGTTGGAATTGGAACTTTACTGGAGGATGGGATTGGTGATACTATTAGAGTTTCACTTACCGAAGATCCGGAATATGAAGCTCCGGTTGCAATCTCTTTAGTCGACAGATACAAAAACAGAACTAATCATAAACCGATTAAACCAATCACTGAAATTCCGATTGATCCTGTAAATTATAATAGACGAGTAACATTTGAAATTTTGGGGATTGGTGGAAGCAATGTGCCAGTTGTTGCTGCCGATTATGGCACAAGAAAAATTTCTTATCAAAAAGATTTAGCAGATATTGGCTACAGATATGATGAACTTACTGACAAATGGTCATTATCTGATACTGCGGTTGATTTGATTTATCTCGGAAAACAGAATATTGATTTCAATCTTGCAGAAAATCTTAAGCTTATAATTGATTACGAGGAGTGGAAAAAACTCGACATAAAGAAATTAAGATTTCCGTTATTCGACAAAATAAATTATTTAAAACGCGATTCACAATCAGATCAAGTTAATTTCTTGAATTTAAAATTAGACGATCTTAATGATGAGTTAGTAAATAAGATTAGGAATGACAATAAACTTGTTTTAGTAATTGAAACGGATAACTTGCACGGAATGGCTGAACAACGAAGGTTGTTTTTTGAACTTATCAATAAAGGCATTAAGAATCCTGTAATTATTAAAAGAGGTTATCAAGATATTACACCGGAAGAATTACGTTTATATTCTTCAACCGATTTGGGTGCTTTACTTATTGATGGTTTGGGAGATGGGGTTTGGTTATCTGCTGATTTAAAGGAAGAAAAAGATGAGAAAAAATATGTTAGTAAATTAATTAAGGCAAAGGAATCAAAAGAAAAATTTATTAACAGAACTCTCTTTGGAATTCTACAGGCAACAAGGACAAGAATTTCAAAAACAGAATACATTGCCTGCCCTTCCTGTGGAAGAACTCTTTTCGATCTTCAGG
>JARRKF010000269.1:0-3315 GCA_037388405.1 Ignavibacteriaceae bacterium
ACGTAATCAGGGACCACTTCTCTCTTTTTAAATTCAGCAGCGACTTCCTTAGCATCGTTTTCTGTTGGCAGATCGCCAGTTAACAGAAAGTAGAAGAATCCTTCAACATAGGGCATTTCACTGCCGGGAACTTTAGGAAGTTTTTCCATTACTTCAGGAATGGTTAAACCTCTAAAACGAATTCCCTCGAAAGGATCGAGATATGAAATATCCGTAGTTAAACATTTCACACCTCTGGCTCCTCCTATAACCTGTGCAATTGTTACCTCGCCAACTTTTACATCGCCATGATCTTTCAACAGCTTTGTAGTACGAGGGCGCCATTCTTCAATTTTTTTACCCAATTTTTCTTTTAATGCCGACATTTTATCCTCCGAAATTGTAGTTATAATTCAGTTATTGATAAATTAGTTTGATTAGAGATTATGATAATTGCCATATTCATAAAATATTTTCTCTGAGGGCTTCTTCCAAAGGAATGGTTTCCCAAAGCGATAAGAGAAGCGAATTTTTTTGGAGGCTAAAATGCCCTCCAAGTACAAAAAGTGAAAAATTTCTTAGTTAAATATATCAATAGTTTGGATTATTAATCAAACCTTATTGCTTTACCTAAGGATGCGGCATAGACTTTTTTACCGTGGAAATTTTTTAGAATTGAAGCACCCATCCAGTCGATAGCATCAGCGTCACCATGAATGAGAATGACATTTTCAGGATTTAAGAGTTCTATCAAAGAAAGCAATTCTTCACGTCTTGAGTGAGATGAAAATCTGAAATTATTAATATCACATTTTACTTCAACCCTTTTTTCGTTTTGGCTTAATTGAATTTTTTCTCCCTTTCTGGCTTTTGCAATACTAAAACCCGGTGTAGATGGATCCATATAGCCGACAGTAAAGATTGCAGAATCTTTTTTCTGAAGCCAGCGTTTTGCAAAATTGTAGGAGTTTGTTGACTCTATCATCATTCCGCTTGAAGCAAGTACAATTGATGGAAACTTGAAAACTTCATCAGGGTCTGTAATTTCATTAAGATTTTTTTGCGGAATATCATGCAGCACTAATTCCTTTTCATTTCTGTTAACAACAAAACGGTTATAATCGTAAATCCTATTAATTTTATTTCCGATTCCAGCAGTATATATATCAACTTTTGTTATTTTATTTTTTTGCATCATCAGCCAGATAGTTGCAAGAATCTCCTGAGTTTTGCCCAATGCAAATACCGGAATAAGAACTGAACCTCCTTTATTAATTACTTTATTAATTGAGGTAACTAATCTTTCTGATTCTTTCTCCCAATTATTTATTCCTGAAGAATCAGTAGCACCATAAGTTGTTTCTGTAACTAATAAGTCAATTATTTCTTTAGGAAGAGAAGCTCCTCGCAATAAAGTTTGTGATGATAGCTTAATATCTCCGGTAAAAAATATTTTTTTATTTTCATACCGGATTAGAATTCCCGCAGAACCAATTATATGTCCGGCATCAAAAAATTCAATCTCTGCTTCGCTTGAACTGTTAATGGAATGTAGCGTGAACTTTTCATTATATGATTTGTAATTGATTGATTTTATAAGCAGATCAACTTCGTCACGGGTATAAATTTCAAATTCGCTTTCATCGACCTGTCTTTTCAGAATTGAAATTGCATTATGAAGTGTTAGCTCAGCAACAGCTCGTGTTTGTGGGGTTGTAACAATTTTAATATGCGGAAATTTTTTAATTAAAAATGGAAGCGCGTTCAAATGGTCCTGATGAGCGTGAGAAATTAAAACATAGTCTGTTGGTTTGTCTTTAAGAAGGTCAAATTTTGGCAGTGAATCTAATCCATTCTTTTGCGGATGCATTCCACAATCTAAAATCACTCCTAAACCGTCTAGATTCAGATAGTAACAATTAGCTCCTATTTCCCCGGCACCGCCAAGAGGAAGAAATTCAATCATATCAGATAAAATTATTTTAACTAAATCGAAAAATAACGGAAAGGGATAAGTGTAAAAAGGAGAAATGAAAAGATGACATCTTTTTTAAAAGATGTCATCTTTATTAAATGTAGTTATTTAAGTAGCGTCATCTTAATTGTCTTGGTATAATTACCCGCTTGTAGTTTTGCGATATAAAATCCACTTGCAAGATTTTCCGCACTAAAGTCTGCCCGGTAGGTTCCTGCGTTCTGTTCCTGTTTAACTACCGTTGCAACTTCATTACCAAGTATATCATAAACTTTTAATTGAACAAATGAAGCTTCGGGAATACTGTATTCTATCTTTGTAGTAGGATTGAAAGGATTTGGATAATTCTGGCTCAGCGAAAAGTTTGATGGTAAACCGCTTATTTGTTCAACGTCAGTTGTGAATGGTAGATTCCAATCGTACCATTCAGCATTAATAACACCACTGTTTGGAGGATTAGGGTCCGATGCTTCAACTGTAACGTTGGCTCCATTTTTAGCTATGAATGTATATTCAACAGTTGTGGCTCCACTCACGGTTGTAGATTCTCTTAGTCTTAGAGCGTCAAAGCTGGATCCACCCGGTAAAGTCATTGTTCCCCATGCGTCAACAAAAACATTGGTCGATATATTTGTTTGTGAAGGTGGCAACGGTGGAATAGTAACTGTATTGACATATGATTGAGACCAAGAGTCGTTAAAATTTAATGGTAGCTGTAATTCAGTAGCAGCTGGATTATTTTTTGAAGTAATTAAAGTTCCTGGAAAAGCACTTGAAGTAATTGCCTGACCCATATTACCAAACACACCATTGACACTAAGGTAGGACCAAACCTCTGCCGGATATCCTTGATAACTTTCTGAAGCGTATGTTGCAAGGTTAGCACCAGCAAATTCATTTATATATGGTGATGATGCTGCATCTATACACATTAGATTATAAGTCTCAGTACTTTGCAATCCGGAAAAGTCCCAGTTGTTTCCGCCACCTGCAGACCCTATATCAAAACTTGTGATGTCTGTAGAATTAATTGTTACAGAATTTCCAGCTGCAAAAACGCTGGAAACATCTGTGTTTGTTATTGTAATTTGTGCGAATGAAGTGAAACCAAAACAGAGTATAAAAAGGATTGTAATTTTCATTTAACCTCCAAAGTTAATGTTAATAAAATCATTAAAGATATTTTTATTTAATAGCCTTGCTGAACATAATAAAATCGATTGACAAAAAACAAGTGTTAGTGTTAATCAATTAATTCCTGATTTTAATTATTGTTTTGAAGGAATATTAACGAATTGCCCAGATTACATCTGCAAGTGTTTGGTGAGTTGGTTCAAGATCAAATTTTAGGAGAAAATTAG
>JARRKF010000270.1:0-3734 GCA_037388405.1 Ignavibacteriaceae bacterium
CTGAAAATGCTGTTGAATTTTTTATTAGTTACTATGATTATTATCAACCGGAAGCTTATGTCGTCGCAAGTGATCTTTATATTGAAAAAGATTTTTCAATTAATGAAGAAATAGACCGGCTTCGGTTAAAAGCAACTACTTCATTAATTGAAGGAAGAAGAGATGTTATTGTTGTCGCAAGTGTTAGCTGTATTTATGGTATTGGTGCACCAGACGAGTATGCAAAGCAAATCATATTTATTAAGAAAGGAGAAAAACTTGATCGAAAGAAGTTTCTCCGTAATTTGATTGATATCCATTTTGTCAGAAACGATTCGGAATTTGGGAGAGGGACATTTCGTGCACGTGGTGATGTGATTGAAATAATTCCCGCTTATGAAAATGAAGAAGCAATCCGAATCGAACTCTGGGATGAAGATGTTGAGAAAATATCAATTATTGATTCTTTAACTGGCAATGTGCTTCGCGAAGTTGAATCTGAAAGCTATTTACAACATTGAACTTGAGCTTGCAGATAGACTAAAAGAACTCAGAGAAAGTGAAAAATATTTGGAAGCACAAAGACTTGAACAAAGAACCAAGTTTGACATCGAAATGATGAAAGAAATTGGCTATTGTTCAGGAATTGAGAACTACTCGAGACATATGGATGGAAGAGCCCCTGGTTCTCGTCCATTCAACCTTTTCTATTATTTCCCCGATGATTTTCTTTTGGTAATTGATGAATCGCACGTAACAATTCCACAGATTAGAGGAATGTATAACGGTGACAGAAGTAGAAAAAGTACCCTTGTTGAATATGGATTCCGTCTACCATCAGCACTGGATAATCGCCCAATGAAATACGATGAGTTCATGGGTATGCTTAACCAAACAATTTTTGTTAGTGCAACTCCCGGGGATTATGAACTTGAGATGAGTAGTGGAGTAATTGTTGAACAGATTATTCGCCCGACTGGTTTGCTCGATCCGGAAATAGAAGTTCGTCCAATCAAAGGACAAATTGATGATCTGATTGATGAGATACGGACACGAGCGAATAGAAAAGAAAGAGTTTTAGTTACAACTTTAACAAAGAAAATGGCAGAAGATCTTGCAGATTATCTGGACAAGATTAAAATTCAAGTGCGCTACATTCACAGCGATATTGATTCACTAGAAAGAGTTGAGATATTAAGAGATTTACGTCTCGGAGAGTTTGATGTTCTTGTAGGTGTAAACCTTTTAAGAGAAGGACTTGATCTGCCGGAAGTTTCTCTTGTTGCTATTATTGATGCTGATAAAGAAGGATTCCTGCGAAGCGAAAAATCGTTAATGCAGGTTGCTGGGAGGACAGCAAGAAACGTAAATGGCACAGTAATTATGTATGCGGATGTAATTACTATGTCAATGCAAAAGACAATCAGAGAAACAAACCGAAGAAGAAAACTTCAGAAAAAGTACAATGAAGAACACAATATTATTCCGGCAACGATCTATAAAAGTATGGAAGAAATACTTGCTTCTACTTCCATAGCTGATGTAAGAAAGAAAGAAGAAAAGGCTGATTACGGTTTTGCAAAAGTTGCAGAACCGGTCCTGAAGTATATGAACAAAGAAGAAAAGACTGATTTAATTGAGCAGTTGAGAGAGCAAATGCGTAATGCAGCCAAAGACCTAGAGTTTGAAAAAGCAGCTTCCCTTAGGGATGAAATTTTAAGGTTGGAAAAGATGGTTAAATAAAACTTTGAAATATTTTTTTCTTTTCATTCTCATCAAACTCATTTCCATAGAACCGTAGAAACAATTCCTTCCTAAGCTCTTCAGCAGATAAATTTTTGGGCAATGATGATATTACAATATCTCTGGCAGTTTCAAACATTTTTAATGCAATAAGAAGTTTTTCCTCACTGGATTTATACATGTAAATTTCATTTATTTTATTTTCTATTATCGGTAAAGTATCAAGCATTTATTACAACCTGAAATTGGTTTATAAGATTTAACCTTCTAATCCAGTTTTGCAGATAATTGTTGTCATAACCTGAATTAAGAAGATTTTTAATATCTTTTTTCTGAAGCTCTGAATTACTTTCCTTAAACCAAATCAGTTTTGAAATTATCAAATCTTCTTTGCTAACAATATAAATATCAAAATCAGCTAATCGTATTTTTTGTCTGCGCTCAAATTCGGTTATTCTGTATTCCTCCTTCTTCCTAACTATGCAATCAACCTTTATTGAACTCTTTGTATGTATTAAGTTAAATATAAATTCCTTTTCTATAGCATTAATAACCGAATCAATTGAAATGTAATAATCGGCAGTGAAAAGAGCTTCCATTTCTTTAACCGAATCGTGCAAAATGTTAACTACAAGATCAATATCTCTCGTCATTCTTGGCTGAGAATAGTATGACATTGCCAGTGACCCTGTGAGCATGTACTGAATATTCAATTGATCAAATTTCCTTGTAACATCTTTCAATATGTCAAGTTCAGTTAGCATTCAAAACTAATTTAATAATAAGAAATATTACTTAAAAGATTTCAATTATAGGAGTAAACACATCAGATAATTTTTCTCCCTCGTATAAAACCTTTTCCAAAAATAATCCCGATGGTGGAGCTGTGTACTTCGCAGGTTCATTCGATTTTTTATTCAAGTAACTTAAAATATCTTTATCGGTTTTATTCCCTCTTCCTACTTCAACCAAAACACCAACTATTCTCCGAACCATCTTCCAGATAAAATGTGAAGCAACGATTCTTATCAAAATTAATTCTCCATCTTCCTTTATCTGAATATCATCGATCATTACTTTAGTGGATTTTTCTTCAGGATCATCATCGGAAAAGGACGAGAAGTCATGCATTCCGATAAATAATTTTGATGCTGATTCCATTTTAGCAAAGTCAAGTTTGTCCTTTATCCACCAGACATATTTTTTACCGAAAGCAGTTCTTCTTCTAGAAATCTGATAAATATAGCTTCTGGATTTAGCATCGTGCCTGGCATGAAAATTCTGGTTTACTTTTTCGACTTCAATAATATTTATATCTGAGGGCAAAAGATCATTTATTTTCATCCTAATTATTTCAGGTGCGAGAACAGTTTTTGCATCAAGATGAGCAACCTGACAAATTGCATGAACTCCGCTATCGGTTCTACCTGAACCCTGTAAATCGACAAAATCATTTCCAAAAATTTCATTTACCGATTTTATTAATGTTCCTTGCACTGTCTTCGCATTCTCCTGTTTCTGCCAGCCAGAATAACGAGTTCCATCATACTCAATTAATAGTTTAAATCGCGTAAAGTCTTTGGTGTTTTTAATTCTATTTGTAGTTCTATTGAATTGGAAATCCTTCTTACTCTTACTCTTTCTCTTACGCTTACTCATCTTAGTTTAAGAGTTTCCTCCGCATAATCGTCTGATGTTTCATAAACTCTGACTTTGACTTCATTTACATTTTCCGGAAGCTTAGTTTTTTTGATTTCATCCAGCAAATAAAGGCATATATTTTCGACTGTTGACTGAAAATCTACAACAACTTTTTTTGAATTCATTTTCTCCAAAAACTCAATTACAACTTTATCATTTTTATTTACCATAAAAGTGTGATCCAGTTTTTCGATAATCGGATTTACAATTTTCTCAACATCGTAATAGTCAATTACCATCTCATTATTATTTAGTTCACCATCAAACTCAACCATCATTTTGTATGAATGCCCGTGAATGTTCTTACACTG
>JARRKF010000271.1:0-3282 GCA_037388405.1 Ignavibacteriaceae bacterium
TCGATGCAGGATATAATCCTTTTATGATTCACGCTGATGACGTACTTATTGATTTACTTACGGATAGCGGAACTTCAGCAATGAGTGCAAAACAATGGGCAGGAATTATGGAAGGCGATGAGGCTTATGCCGGTTCAAAAAGTTTTTACCGATTTGAAGATGCCGTAAGAAAAATTACGCATATGAAATATATTATTCCTACTCATCAGGGAAGAGCAGCTGAAAAAATTCTCTTTTCAATTGTTGGTGGCCCGGGAAAATATTTTCCGAATAATACTCACTTCGATACAACAAGAGCAAACATAGAATTTACAGGTGCGGAAGCAGAAGACTTGCTTACAGAAATTGGAAAGCATCCCGAGCAGAGAGCTGACTTCAAAGGAAATATGGACCTTGAAAAATTGGAAGCATTCATAAAAGAAAAGGGGGCAGAAAATATTCCTGTATGTATGATGACGGTTACAAACAATTCAGGAGGTGGTCAACCGGTTTCAATGCAAAATCTTCGGGAAGTAAAAGAAATTTGTAAGAAATATAATATTCCACTTTTTCTTGATGCTTGCAGGTTTGCGGAAAATGCTTACTTCATAAAGAAAAGAGAAAAAGGTTATCATGATAAATCTGCATTGGAAATTGCACAGGAAATGTTTTCTTATGCTGATGGTGTGACAATGAGTGCAAAGAAGGATGCACTTGTAAATATTGGTGGATTTCTCGCAATGAATGATGAAGAACTTGCAATGAAATGCCGCAATCTCTTAATTGTAACTGAAGGATTTCCAACTTACGGCGGACTAGCGGGAAGAGACCTTGAAGCAGTTGCACAAGGATTGGAAGAAGTTTTGGATGAACATTACCTTGAGTACAGATTGCGAAGCGTTGAATACTTGGGAGAGAGAATTGTTGCTGCCGGAGTTCCGATTATTGAACCTCCCGGTGGTCATGCAATTTATATTGATGCGAAAAGATTTTTACCAAATATTCCCCCAGATCAATATCCCGGGCAGTCAATTGTTTGTGAACTTTATCTCGAAGGCGGAGTTCGTGCAGTTGAGATTGGAAGTGTTATGTTTGGTAAATATGGTAAGGATGGAAAACTGATTCCGGCAATGATGGAACTCGTAAGACTTGCGATACCGAGAAGAGTTTATACACAAAGTCACATTGATTATTTGATAGAAATTATTCTTGAAGTATTTAAAAACCGGAGTAAGCTCAAAGGCTTTAAAATTACATATGAAACGCCTTTGCTGCGACACTTTACTGCCAGGTTCGAACCGTTGAATTAAAATGAAACTCAAAAAAATTTACCGCTTTGATAATAACAGACAAATCTGGAGAATAATTCCGACAGACCAAGGTAAATTGGTAATTGAAGAACGCACTCCAGAGCTTAAGCAGGTCTACTTTCATTGCCTTGAAACAGAATCAGGCAAAAAAGTTTTTAAGAACTTTCAACTCGATGATAATTTCTGGGTTGGCATAGAATCGATTCAGGATGACATCATCTTCTTTCACAAGTTTGCCAAACCCGATATGCCCAAACATAGAGGGATTTTTGCTTATGATATTAAAACTCAGAATCCTATTTGGGAAAATCCCGAACTAATTTATCAGTTTATTTATGATGACAAGCTGTACGCTTTCAAAGAAAGATTTGAAGGCAAGTATTTCTATTCTATCAATCCACTGAATGGAGAAATATTAGAAGAGATTGGTGGTAATCATACCTCGATAAATAATTTGCGAAATGAAGCAGCAACCAAAGAGCAAGATCAAGGTTATCTTTTTCCGGAAGTTGTTAAGGATGGATTATTAGAGGATAAACGGGCTATTGAATTCATAAGCAAATTAAGAAATAATTCTGTTATATCAGGTAATATTGAATTTATAATAATGAACCAACTTCTATTGATGAGTTTCCACGAAGTAAGTTCAAAGGGAAATTTTAGCAACCTGTTTAAAGCAGTTGACTTAAACAGCGGAAAGTATATTTTAGAAGAAGTAATCAATAAAGAAACGAATCTCTATTTAACTGATTCATTCTTTATAAAAGATAATTTTCTGTTTCTGCTTTTTGGCAAAACCAGACTCCAGGTTTATAAAATGATATTTTAAGGAGTAATGAAATGGAATTATCAGAAGAAGAAAAAAAGATTTTACTTAAAACAGCAAGAAGTTCAATACTGGCAGAATTTAGTGAAGGTGAAGTAGAAAAAGTTAACTTAAAAGCCTATCCAAAACTCAAAATAGAATTAGGTGCATTTGTAACTTTAAAAATTAAAGATGAGCTCAGGGGCTGCATCGGTTTCATGATTGCACAAGAACCACTGTTTGATACAGTTGTCGAAGTTGCAAAGCACTCTGCCTTTGCCGACCCGCGCTTTCCTGAATTGAGCAGAAAAGAACTTGATAAAGTTGCAATTGAAATTTCAGTACTTTCACCATTCGAGCCAATAAAAAGTTATGATGAAATTGAAATAGGGAAACATGGTTTATTGCTTGAAGAAGGTGCAAGAGCTGTGTTGCTTCCACAGGTAGCTACAGAACAGAATTTTACACGTGAAGAATTTCTTTCAGCGCTTTGCCGGAAGGCAGGATTGTATAGTCATTACTGGAAAGAAAGACAATTAAAAATTAAAGTTTTTACCGCATTGGTTTTTAGTGAAGAAGAAGGAGAGAAAAAATGAATAACATTCGAACAGCGCAAGTTGCAGGGTATTTTTATCCTTCTGAACCTGCAAAACTTAGAAACGATATTCAACAATTACTGGACCTTTCTAAACGAAAAGAAAAATTAAATAATATTTTCGGGATAGTCTCACCTCATGCCGGATACGTTTATTCCGGAAAAACTGCGGCGCATGCTTATAATCTGCTGATAGGAAAAAAATTTAAAAGGGTTGTTATAATATCTCCAAGTCATTCAGAATATTTCCCGGGTGTTTGCATATTTAAAGGTGATGCTTATGAAACACCTCTTGGCAAATTAAACATTGATAAAGAGTTTAGTAGAAAATTAAAAACTGATGACGGATTAATTTATGAAGGCGTTGAAGGTCACAGAAGAGAGCATGCTCTTGAAGTACAACTTCCGTTTCTTCAATCAGTACTGGATAATTTTATGATTGTTCCGATTGTTATGGGTGATCAATCAAAAAATATTGTTGATACACTTGCTGAAAAACTTGCAGAAATATCTGACAATGAAACGCTGATTGTGGCCAGTTCTGATTTATCACATTTTCATTCCCAAATGAATGCTGATAAGCTAGATTCTGT
>JARRKF010000272.1:0-3270 GCA_037388405.1 Ignavibacteriaceae bacterium
GAACTGGTTTGGGATTAATAATTTGTAAAGAACTTGCAGAAAAACAGGGAGGAAAAATCTGGGTAGAAAGTAAAAAGAATGAGGGTTCAACTTTTTATTTCTCAGTACCTATGGAAAAATAAAAACCTGCTTTAACTATTCTACTCTCCACTCCCACGCATTTTTGACAAAACCCAGCAATGAAAAATTAATTTTTGATATTCGTTTATTGTAGGCAATAATATTATCAAACCAATAAAGAAGTGTAACAGGCTCATCTTTATAAAAAATATTCTGGATCTCTTTATAAAGTCTGATTTTTGCAGGTTCATCTAACTTTAGCTGTAAACTATCTAATATTCTGTCTTTTTCTTTGCTTTGATACGATGAGAAATTTAAAAATCCAATTTCGGGATTTGAATTCCAATAAGGATTCAGCTCAATAGGAATTGGAATTGTCCAGCCCGCAATCCATGCGTCAAAGTCTTTCTTCATTAATTTTTCAACGAAAGCTCCCATTTCCAGTGCTTGAATATTCGTTTCAATTCCAACAGCCTTAAGATTGTTCTTTATAATTGTTGCTACATAATTTCTTCTAGGATTTCCTGAACTAAAGTATAAATCGAAACTAAACTTTATGTCTCCTTTCTCAACAATACCATCACCGTTTTTGTCTTCCCAACCGTTTGTTTTTAAAATTTCCTTTGCCTTTGAAGGATTGTACTCATCTACCAGCAACGACGAGTCGAAATAAGTTTTAAATATTGGTGATACTGGTCCTTTACACAATTCACCGAAATCACCAAGATATGAATTAACAATCTCTTTTCTGTTGATTGCATAGGTTAATGCTTTTCTGACTTCAGGTGATGCAAAAAAATTGTTCGGGATCACTTTTGATTTTTGATATTCCTGAGGATCAACATGATTCCATCCAATGTAATCATAGTCTCTTCCTCTTAGTGTAGCTAATCTTAAATCATTTATCGATTTCAGCTCATCGATATCTTCGCTCTTTAAGTTATCCAGCAGATCAATCGCTCCGGTTTTAAGATGAGTAATACGTGATTTATAATCCGGAATAATTTTAAATACAATTTCTTTTATGTTTTCAGGATCGTACAGAAAAGAAGCGCTGTCAATGATTAATGAAATTAATGACTCTCTTTGCCAATTTGCGAGTTTGAATGGCCCGCTTGTAATCGGTTTAAAGTTTGCTTCTGCTTGAGGGAGTTCATCAATTTTATATTTAGACCAGATGTGCTCAGGAATAATTTCCAAATTAATATCGAGCATAGAAGAATTACTACCTTCCCTAAAGTTAATTTCGAGAATTGTTGGTGAAATGATTTTGAAAGTTTTTTCAATATCAATTTGAAGATCATCCAGAGTGTAAAAATTATTAAACTGACCGTAAAATCTGCTTTCAACTTTTGGTTCCGAGTAAACTTTAAATGAATATACAATATCATCGGCTGTAATTGGAACGCCATCCGACCATAAAATATTTTTTCGCAAGTAAAGCTTTAGTGTGTTTCCGTTGTTACTCCATTCCCATTTCTCGGCAAGCATTGGTTCAAACTCTATAACTCCCAGGGAATCATTCCATCTTTCAATCGCAGGTTTCATATAAAGCAGGTCGATAAGATTTCCCTCTGCATAACTAAAAGCATACATAGGATTTATAGTCTGCACATCCGATTCAATTCCTATAACAATCCTTTCGTCTTTTTGTTCCTTTTGTTTGGAACAACTCAGAATAAAAATGAAAATTAATGCAAGGTAGATTAGGGGAGTAATTAAGGATGAAAAAGTTATGACTGATTTTTTATTTAGGAACAGTGACATATTTATTACCAATAAGTATTTATTCTTAGAAATCTTGAGAAACATTTCTGAACATCACAAAAATCGACCCAATTTTATTTTAATAATTTGAGATAAAGTTTTCAATACTAAGTAAATAATACACGATTTATTTAATTTTTTGACTGAAATCGTTAATAAGAATGGATGATGATTAGGCAATATTAAATACCCTTGACTTAATTATTAAGTTAACTTAATTTTTCCGTAAAAATTTGCTTAAATATGAAAAACGTATCCAAAGAAGATTACCTTAGTGTAATCTATAAAACCGCTGACAGCAATGGTGTAATAAAAGCAAACCAAATAGCTGATAAATTAAATATTTCCGGTGCGGCAGTAACTGATATGCTTCGCAAACTTTCAAAAGAAGGATATGTCGATTACAAACGCTACAAAGGAATAAAGCTTACAAAAAGTGGTGAAGATTATGCAAGAAGCATGGTGAGAAGACTTAGAATCTGGGAAGTTTTTTTACATCAGGTTGTTGGATTGCCATGGGATAAAGTTCACAACGAAGCAGAGAATCTTGAACACTCTTCGTCTGATGAATTAATTAATCGTTTGGAAGAAATGCTGGACTATCCTGAATTCGATCCGCACGGTGACCCGATTCCTGATAGAAACGGAAAAATGCCCAAAGGTAATTTGGGTACACCACTAAGTACTATAGAGAAGGGCAATTGTGTAAAGGTGAATCGTGTTCCCGATTTTGATAGCGGCTTTCTGCAATACATAACTAATATTGGAATTGAACTAAATAAAGAAGTTACTGTTTTGGATACGCTTGAATTTGATCATTCATTATTAATAGAAGTGGATAAAAAGAAAACAAGCATTAGCAACAAAGTTGCAGCAAATATTTTTGTTACGGAGGTTTAAATAAGAAAACTATGACTGATCCATTATTGACATTATTAATAGGTTCCGGAATTATTCTGGTAGCGGTAGTCTCGTTTCTTCCACAAAAGGGATTAGTCGCGAGGATGAAACGAACTAAAACAATCTCAAAAAAAGTATTGATTGAAGACGCATTGAAGCATTTGTATAACTGCGAGTATAATGGAATTGGCTGTACATTAATTAGTGTTGCAGGAAAACTTGGAATTTCTGAAGATGAAGCAGCGGAATTAATTGCAAAGCTTGAAAATATGGGAATGCTAAGTACGCAGCAGGATACGCTTCAACTTTCAAGTGAAGGAAGATCTTATGCACTCAGGATTGTAAGAGTTCACAGGTTGTGGGAAAAATATCTTGCTGATGAAACAGGATTAAATGAACTTGAATGGCATCGTGCTGCGGAAGAAGCTGAACATAAACTAACTCCCTCAGATGCTGATGCACTTGCTGCTCAAATGGGAAATCCTGTATTCGATCCACACGGAGATCCAATTCCATCAACCGAAGGCAATCTGCCGGAGAAAA
>JARRKF010000273.1:0-3262 GCA_037388405.1 Ignavibacteriaceae bacterium
TCTGCAGACAATGAATATATTGGTTCGTATTATTCTACTAAATACGCAAACGATCCTGAATTAGGACCAAGCCGACCAATTGCAGAAGGGCAGGGAAACTATGTTTTAACTTATAGTGGAGAAATAAACCGCTGGGGTGATTATTTTGGAATATATATTGACCCAGTAAATGAATACGACGTTTGGACTATAAGTGAATATGCAGCAGCAACAAATATCTGGGGAACTTACGTCGGTCATGTTAGAATGGTTCCGTTTCCCGGAGCTCACACTTTTATTCAACCACGATCAATTGATTTTGGAGATGTAGAAATCGGCACTTCAAGCTCAACATCTTCTATTGTTTTGGCAAATTATGGTGACACTGAATTGACAATTACTGATATTCCTGCATCTTTTAATGATTATAACCTTGTTACAAACCTATCGTTTCCTGTTTCTCTTGCTTCATATGATTCCTTAACTATTGAATTTAATTATTCTCCAACTATTCTAGGGCACACAATAATTATTTATCCCATTACTTCAAACGACCCGGAATTTTCAGGAATCACAATGACTGGGAATTGTTATAGAATTATGCCTGCAATCGAAAAAACAATTTATGCATCCTCCGGGGAACAAAATGGCGGAAATATTTTAACTATTGATTCAAATTCTGGTTCAGGAAGTAATATAGGAGCATCATTATTCGCCAATGTTAAGGGATTAGCAGTAAATCCATTAAATGGAATTATTTACGGTTTAGTTGCTAATTCTGGAATATCAGATCTTGTAAGAGTGAATTCAGAACTGGGAGATGCTTATTTGTTATTCAGTTTGGATATTCCTTCAATGACAGATATTGCTTTTGATTCTTCGGGTACTCTTTACGGAGTAAATGTTAACGGCGAGATTTATACTATCGATTTATCTAATGGAAGTAAAAATTTTGTAGTAGATGCTCCTGGTAGTTACAGTGGTATAACATTTAATCCTCAGACAGATGAACTTTGGGCTACTTCCCGATCGCTTTTACCTCCAAATAACGATGCTGTTTTTAAAGTAGATTTGACAACAGGAGATACTACACTTATTGGGCATACCGGACTCAATAAAATAACTAATGATATTCTCTTTGATGAAAACCTAAACCTTTATGGTATAATAGGTTCCTCCTCCGAATTAAATGATTTTATAAGTATAAATCCTTCAGATGGCACTGCAACTATTATTGGATCAACAGGATTAAAACACATCTTGGGATTGGGTTACATTGAATCCAGCCCCGTAGGTATTGGTAGTAACGAGATTGAAAATATTCCAGCGGAATTTAGTTTGATGCAGAATTTTCCTAATCCATTTAATCCTAGTACAAAAATTAAATTTACTATTCCATCTACCACTAAAGGCGAGGCAACTAAAGTAGTGGTAAAAGTATTTGATTTACTCGGAAATGAAGTCAAAACAATTGCTGATGAATATTTTACTACCGGAACGTATGAGGTTAATTTTATTCCAGATAATGGATTGTCCTCAGGTATTTACTTTTATCAATTAAAAGCGGGGACATTTATCCAGACTAAAAAGATGGTATACATCAAATAAATTTCATTAAAAATATTTTATTTAATATTCCCACTTTGTATCTTGTGGTCGAATTTAACTATCTAAATCCATTTTCATTAACTAACGCAAGGGTAAAATGATGAACAGATTTACCACTTTTACTACATCCTTAATACTTACTTTATTGATTTTTAATAGAATAGGTTTTTCACAGGACAATCCTAATCTTGATAACACTGCAAATCTAGTTCCTCAACCATCTATTATGCCTGATTCCCCGATGGGTAGAGAGATATTAACGTCTCCGGAAGGATTTGATAATTTTTATCTAGGTGTAGATTTCGCTGAACCACATATGTCCTCGAATCCTAATAATCCAACACAATATTTTAATGCTTTTAACACGAATGCTACCCATTATACTTATGATGGTGTAGAATGGACATTTCAGAGTCCAGGCTTTGGATTTTCAATGAGTGGTGATCCGGTTACAGCTTATGATAGTTTGGGTAATCTTTACTATGAAAATATGTACAATGTTGGGGGAAGTATTGTTGGTTGTAAAGTAATTAAGTCTAGTGATAATGGTGCAACTTGGTCAACAGCCTTAACATCTGTTGCTGGTTTTGATAAGAACTGGATTGCAGCCGACCAAACAAGCGGTCCTTTTGCAAATTATGTTTACACCACAATGACTCCGGGTAACTTTGGAAGAACAACGGATTTAGGACAGACATGGAGTCAAACTTGGACTTTTTCAACTCAAACTCTTCCTGGTATGATGGTCGCAGTTGGACCCAATACTATAGGCGGAGATGTTCCCGGTGGTGCAGTTTATGTTGTCACAAACTCAGGGAATGCTTTTTCACCAACATATACTTTTTATCTCTCAACTAATGGCGGACAGAATTTTACACTTAAGTCTTCGCAAGTTTTTGCTAATTACGTTGGTACTAATGTAGGTGGAAGACATTCAGTGGAAAACATGAGAACCAGGCCATACCCGTTTATAGCAGCAGATAATAGTTATGGTCCTTATCGTGGAAGGTTTTATCTTGTTTACGCTTCAAATACCCCAGCCGGAAACGGAAATAAACCCGATATTTTTTGTAGATATTCTACTGATCAGGGGGCAACCTGGTCTTCTGCAACTGTGATAAATGATGATCCTAACACAACTGCTAATCATCAGTTTATGCCAGCTATATGGTGCGATAAAGAAACAGGAAGACTTTATGCAAAATGGTTTGATACCAGAAATGTTCCTACAAGTGATAGTGCTGAAGTTTATGCATCATACTCTGATGATGGTGGAGTTACCTGGGTTCCAAATCAAAATCTCTCTACTGCTAAGTTTAAAATTGACTGTTCAACCTGCGGCGGTGGAGGAACTCCACGATATCAAGGTGATTATGATGCAATAACATCGAATAGTATTACATCTATGGCGGTTTGGTCAGATTTTAGATTTGGAAGCTTTGCAAGTTTTGTTGCATATTTCCCCGACTTTGCAATGACAATTTCTCAGGAATCTGATACACTAAAACCTAACGACCTGTTGGATGTTACAATTAAAGTTCCTGCAGTAAAATTATATGATAAGTCAGTTAAATTTTTTGCAGAATCAGATCCACCTGCAACTTTTATTTTTGATTTCCCTCAAGGTGATTCTCTAATTTCATATCCGGATTCTGTTACATTAAGAATTAACCCG
>JARRKF010000274.1:0-3259 GCA_037388405.1 Ignavibacteriaceae bacterium
TGATTGAGGGAGGTTTAAATCTTCAGGATGAATTATATCACCTTCGGCAAAAATAAGAGCTCTTTCTATAATATGATCCAGCTCTCTTATATTTCCATTAAATGAATATCCGATTAAAAGTTCTTCAGCTTCTGGTGAAAGGTGCTTGGGCGATCTTATGGGAGATTTTTCTTTTATAAAATGATTTGCAAGCAGCAGGATATCATCTTTCCTATCCCTGAGTGGAGGAATTGTTAAAGTGATAACGTTCAATCTGAATAACAAATCTTTCCTGAAGTTTTTATTGTCAGCTTCTTCAAGAAGGTTTCTGTTTGTAGCACCAATAACTCTAACATTAGAAGTTAGAGTAGTTATTCCACCTATACGTCTGTATTCACCATTTTCCAAAAATCTTAATAGTTTGGGCTGAAGAGCAAGACTAAGCTCACCAATTTCATCAAGAAAAAGAGAGCCACCATGAGCAATTTCTACTAAACCCTGCTTTGTATTTTTAGCATCTGTAAATGCACCTTTCTCATGTCCAAAAAGTTCGCTTTCTATTAATTGATCCGGTAACGATGCACAATTTATTACAACAAATGGTTTGTCTTTTCGCGCGGATTGTTTATGAATATACTCAGCTAGAAGTTCTTTACCGGTCCCGGTTTCTCCTTCAATTAAAATGTTTGAATCAGACATAGCAGCTTTATTTGCAAGATTAAGAACCCTTTTCAGTTGTGGACTGTCACCAACAATTGTGTCTGATCCTTTTTTGCTTATCTCTTTTGTAAGAAGCTCTGTTTTAACCAGAAGATCTTTATGTTCCAGAGCTCTGCTGATAGTAAGAAGTAAATCGTCAAATTCGTAAGGTTTTGTTATGAAATCATAAGCGCCTGCCTTTATGCAATCAATTGCTTTTCTCATTTCTCCTTGTGCTGAAAGAATAATAACCTGAACAGAAGCATTATATTCTTTTGTGAATTTTAATACATCTTCACCGGACACTTCTTTCATATTTAAATCAAGTAGCAGAACATCATAGTTTGTTCGCTTAATAGCTTCAATAGCGTACTTACCATCATAAACAGTGTCAACATCAAAGCCTTCTTCCAGAAGTTGTTCTTTTAAGAGATAACATAGGGTTTCATCATCATCACAGACCAGAATTTTGGAGTTTTTAGGGGAAGCCATTTAAGCACCTATCAGTTTTTTGTGTCAAAAGCTTTATTTTGTATTACAATTATCACGTTACTATATTTGCAGTTCTAATTTTTAAGGGCGCGTAGCTCAGGGGTAGAGCATCTGCCTTTTAAGCAGAGGGTCGGTGGTTCGATCCCACCCGCGCTCACTTTATCTTATTAGGACGTAAATACTTACAAAGAGCAATCTTATCAAATCTTTTCTTTTCGTAGCATTCAATATTAATACATTAATGTAAAAATTACAAGTTGACCATTATTGAGAAAAATTGATAAAAACTAACATTTTTAATGGTTATTTGATTTTTTCTGCTGGCACTATATTAGAGAAATTTTAGTAATTTTTACTTGTTTACGGATTAATTATGGGCGAAGTAGTATTCTGGACAATCATTCGGGCGGCAATTACCATTATTGGATTGTGGATCATCAAATCAGAGGTTGACTTTCAGCTTTGGTGGATGATCAGCGTGGCTGCAATTTATGTACTAATTATACATCCAGCTATGGTTAGTTACAGGTGGTTTGAACAGAGAAATAAAAAGGTAATTGACTCAACATTGTGTTCAAGCTGTAAAAGCTTTGATTGTTCGGCAGTACTCTGTATTAAATATGATAAACATCCGACAGAAAATTATGTTCCTTGCGATGGTGTTGACTGGGAACCCAAATGAGCTCGATCATTATAACAGGTTAATTATTTTAATTACACAAAAATGAAAATGAAATTATTTTACATAATTATCTTCTTATTCTTACTTTTAGTTTCTGGTTGTAAAACCGATGAATTAGTAAACGAACTTACTAACTCTGAAATAACTGCTAAATCTGAAGTTGGAGGAGTAATAAGCACTGCACGAACAAATTTTACTAACGATGCTAATCTTACTGCTATTTACGGATTAAATGTTAATAACAATGGTAAGGTCGATTTACTTAAGCCAACTGATAATGCATTTATATATGTAGTTCAGTCAGATTCAGATCAGACTAATGAATTTTATGTTCCGGTATTCAATTCTTCCCCGGTCAAATCGCCAGTGAATTTTAATGATATGCTTTCGTTAGTAAAAGACGCTCAGGCTAAAAATATTCTGGGATTTGTTTTCGGAAAGCTTTCCACAATTCATATTGATCCTTCAGTTAATTATGCGGATAGTCCTGATGTATTAAGCAAAATGTTTGCAAGAAGCGATGTGACATCTTTTAGAACATTGAATTCAGGTGTTAAGACAGATATGTTTCTTATTCCCAGTAAATCTATCGACACTACAAATGTTAACAATTCAGCGGATTGGATCGTAAATTTTTATAGTGATAATACTTCGCTTGTTTTATGGCTGCATCCCGGCACTACAAGCGGTGCAATTGATATCTTATCTGGCAACTAATTTCACTCCCTTATAATTTCTATAGAGCCTTCCTTGGGTAGTTTTATCATGTAAACCTTTTTACTTCTGTTCTTTAAATAGTTATCCCGAAGCCAGGGGTTGTACATTTTCAAGATGAAATAATTAATACCATAATACTTTGCATACTCAGGAAAATCTGTAACTGAGCTATCGAGAGTTACCTGATAATAATCAAGGGGTTTGTACATGTCTTCCTTTTTAATATCAAAGCCGTACATCTCAGGATTTTGGAGTATGTATTTAAGTGAAATTATTCGAGCAACAAACCTTGAAGTTTCTGAGTTTAGTACTAGATTAAAATAATTATTAGCCTTTTGTCGTTCACGCTGTAAGGTAGTGTTTTCCTGTCCCATATTATAAGAAGCAGCAGCATTTACCCAGGAGCTGAACATACTGTAAGAATCCTTTAAATATTTGCAAGCAGCTTCAGTTGATTTTTCGACATCGTATCTTTCATCAACAAGATCATTAATTTCCAGCCCATATTTTTCTCCAGCCGGTTTCATAAATTGCCAGAAACCAGTTGCGCCGGCAGGAGAAACTACGTTTTCAAGATTGCTTTCAGCAACAGCCAAATATTTAAAATCATCCGGGACAGGAAAACACTACCTTACAGCGTGAACGACAAAAGGCTAATAATTATTTTAATCTAGTACTAAACTCAGAAAC
>JARRKF010000275.1:0-3257 GCA_037388405.1 Ignavibacteriaceae bacterium
CAAGTTTTTCTAACCTGCGGAATTCATCCCACGTTGCCCAGTCAGGAACAAGCATTGCATTAGAGATAATTACCCTTGGTGCGTTTGTATGTGTTTTAAAGATTCCAACTGGCTTTCCGGATTGAACAATAAGTGTTTCATCGTTCTCAAGATTTTTAAGAGAGTTAATAATCGAATTGTAGCATTCCCAGTTTCTCGCAGCTTTTCCACTTCCACCATAAACTATAAGTTCTTCGGGTCTCTCAGCAACTTGTGGATCTAGGTTATTCATTAGCATACGCATTGCAGCTTCCTGCAGCCATCCTTTACAAGTAATAGTTGTGCCTGTTGGTGCTTTAATAGTTTTCACATCATTTGTATTCATAATCTATCCTTTAAAATGATTTTCATACAGGTTTGAGTATTGTTTAAAAAGTGATTTCATCAACCACTTTTTTATAAACCAGCTTTTATCCATTTCTTTTTTTAGGTAATCAATATTCTGTTTTAAATTATTTGTAAGTCTTATTTTTTCATCTTTAGTTAGTTTTACACTTTCAGTATCAGTATTGATTTTATCAATAATAGAATTGAATGCTTTTATTTCGCCAAAGTGTTGATTGCTATCTAGTTGTTTTAGCACTTGTTTACAGAATGAAGTTACAAGCTTCTTCTCGTTTTTATCAAAATCAAAATTATAATTTGTGAAGAGTTTTTTCATACATTGCTTTGTTTTGAAATAATTAATTCGTTACGGACTTTCTGGTAGCCCGGTTTAATAATATCATAAATATATTCCAATCTTTCTCCATAAGGTATAAAAGAAGATTTCATGGAATTTATTGTAATTTTTTCTAGATCATCGAAAGTGATGTTAAAATAATTTACAGCGGTCAAGAATTCCTTTGTCATATTATTTGCACTCATTAAGCGGTCATCAGTGTTTATAGTAACACGGAATTTTTCTTTAAATAAAATACCGAATGGATGATTTTCGAGTTTATCAACCGCACCTGTATGCAGATTGCTGAGCAGACATATTTCCAAGGGAATTCGCTTATCAAGAATATATTGGGCAAGATCGCCAAAGCTTACTACCTCTCCATTCTCGTCTAGTACTATATCCTCAATTAATCTTGTAGCGTGACCGATTCTATGAGCTCCGCACCATTGAATTGCCTGCCAGATGGATTCTTTCCCGAATGCTTCACCAGCGTGAATGGTAATATTAAAATTTGCACGCTGAATAAACTGGAATGCATCAATATGTTTTTTGGGAGGATAACCACCCTCTTCGCCAGCAAGGTCAAAGCCTACAACACCATCTTGTCTAAAGTCAACTGCCAATTCGGCAATCTCTAAAGTATTCTTCATGTTTCTCATTCCACATAGTATCAATCCATATCCAACTCCAAAATCTTGTTTGCCTCTTTTCAATCCTTTTAGTACTGAAGTTACTGTATCCTCGAGATACATTTCTTTATTTACGTGATAAACCGGTGCAAATCTTGTTTCAACGTACACAACGTTATCGTTTTTCATGTCTTCCAGCATTTCATAGGCTGCTCTTTCAAGACTTTCTTTTGTTTGAAGAACAGCAATGGTGTGTTCAAATCCTTTTAGAAATTCAACTAGATTTCCTTTATTTGCACCGACGTGAAACCATTCTGCAAGCTTTTCTTTATCTCTTGTTGGTAACTTTTTATAGTGTAGTTCATCCGCAAGTTCAATTACTGTTTCCGGACGCAGTCCACCATCCAGATGGTCATGCAATAATACTTTAGGAACGGCTTTTATAATTTCTTCTGTTAACAAAAATTTTCTCCTTTTCAAACCAAAAATTACCTTTTTAAGCTCCCAAAATCAATTTAAAGGTTATTTCTCAACCAATAAATTATCTGTCTATTTAACAATAATAGTTGTATTTTTAAGACACTATTTTCATCAAAAAAACAACATTAAAAATTATAATTAAGAAGAACGGAGTTAGAATGAAAAATTCCAAACTATTAGTTGCAGTATTATTATTGCTTGGCCTGAACTTCGTAGGTTTCCAGTGCTCATCGACTGAATTAACAAGCGCAAAGCTTTATATACAGCAAAAAAACTGGGATAAAGCATTAGAAGTTTTGCAGCAGGAAGTTCAGAAGAACCCTAAGAGTGATGAAGGCTATTACCTGTTGGGAACTGTTTATAGTGAACTCGATAAGACAGATGATATGATAAAAGCTTTTGATCAGTCGCTTGCTATCAGTAATAAATTCGCAGACAAGATACACGAGTTCAAAGCTTACCAGTGGGCAAATAATTATAACAGAGGTGTGAGCCTTTTCCAGAGAGGAAATAAAACAACCGATAAAGACAGTTCAAAAATGTTTTTTGATATGGCAATTGACGCTTACAAAATGGCAATAAAACTTGAACCTGATACAGCAGAGACTTACAGAAATTTAGCATTCGTTTATTTGACTGTTGGAAAAACTGAAGAAGCTGTCGAACCACTTCAAAAGCTTATTGATCTGGATCAAGCTGAAGAGGGTTACCAGTACCTCGGTGAAGTATATTATACTTTAGGTGCCAATAAAATGGTTGATTTTAGGAATGACGGAAATAAGGAAGATAGCGTAAAAGCTATCGATTATTACAACAAAGGAATTTCTGTACTTGAAGAAGGTTTGAAGAAATTCCCGGAAAATACCGAAATGCTTGGTTATAAAACTCAAGCTTATATTGGAGCTAACAGAATTGATGAAGCTTTAAACTCAGCTAAAGCACAAGTAGAGAAACAGCCCGATAATGCGGTTTATCATTACAATTATGGTGTGCTTCTTCTGAATGTAGAAAATTATGAGCAGGCTGAACAACAGCTTCTTAAAGCAGTTGAGATTGATCCAAATTATGAAAATGCTATTTATAATCTTGGAGTTACCTATGTTAAATGGGGAACAGCTATGAACAAGGAAGCAGAAGCAAAAGGACAGATCAGCGAAGATTACAAACAGAAATATCAAAAAGCTCTGCCGTACCTCGAGAAAGTAGTTGAAAAAGATCCGAAGAATGCACAAATCTGGGAACTCCTTGGTAAAGTATACTCAGTACTTGGAATGACAGATGATGCTAACAATGCATTTAAGAAAGCAGATGAATTAAGAAAGTAAAAAAATGAATCAAAACAAACCGCCTCAGGGCCAGCAAATAAATATAGAGCTTGGTGAGAAAGAAGCGGAAGGAATTTATTCCAACCTGGCTATTATCACGCACTCACCTGCTGAATTTAT
>JARRKF010000276.1:0-3249 GCA_037388405.1 Ignavibacteriaceae bacterium
TCTGTGCGGTCTTTGGATTGGAATAAAGATCTAAAACCAGGTCGTACTTTTCGCTTCTGACTTTTTTAATGATTGAAAAAATAGACTCACTTTTATTATAAGTAAGAATTTTAGAAACGAATGGATTATTCTCAACTGCACGTTTTGCAAATTCTTCAGTGAGGTAGTGGATTTCAGCTTTAGGGAATGCAGTTCGTAAATTTTCTAATACAATTGTTGAAAGTATTATATCTCCTATACCTCGTGGCTTTATACAAAGGATCTTTTTTATTTCAGTTTGATCAATTTTCAAAATCAGAATAGGCTAAAAAGATTATTCTTTCTCTTACTCTTAAACTTACTCTTATCAGTGCGCATCAAGCCAATTATCTCCAACTCCGGTATCTACAACAATCGGAACTTTCAAAGGTATTGCTGTTTCCATTAATTTTTTAATAACTGGACGAAGCTCATCTACTTCATCTTTGTGCGCATCAAATAATAACTCGTCGTGAACCTGCAAAACCATTTTTGTTTTAGTTATTCTTTTATTCAATTCATTAAAAATATTTATCATCGCTATCTTAATCATATCAGCTGAAGTCCCCTGGATAGGCATGTTAATAGCAACTCTTTCCTCAAACTGACGAACAACTCTGTTGTTACTATTGATATTTCTTAGATAACGTCTTCTGCCGAGTAAAGTTTCTGCGTAACCTTTCTCTTTTGCTTTCTTCACGGAATCATCCATATACTTTTTAACATTTTTGAAAGTACCGAAGTAAGTTTCAATTATTTCTTTTGCATGTGTTTGAGAAATTCCTAATCTTGTTTTCAATCCGAAAGGACCGATTCCATAAAGTATTCCGTAGTTCACTTCCTTTGCTTTTCTTCTCATATCATCAGTAACATCTTTCGGATCGACCATAAATACTAAGGCAGCAGTGCTTCTGTGAATATCTTCGTCATGTTTGAACGCATTTATCAATGCTTCATCTTTACAGATTTCCGCGAGAAATCTTAATTCAATCTGGCTGTAATCAGCACTCAAAAGAACATAATTTTTATCTCTAGGGACAAAAGCTCTTCTTATTTCTTTTCCCATTTCAGTTCTGATTGGAATGTTCTGTAAATTAGGATTCATACTGGATAATCTTCCGGTAGCAGCTATTGTTTGATTGAAATCTGTATGCACTCTTCCGGTTTTTGGATTGATAAGAGTCGGCAAAGAATCAGTGTAAGTAGATTTAAGTTTTGTGACTTGCCTGTAATCAAGAATTAAATCTATTATCTCGTGCTCACCTCTAAGATTTTCAAGAGCACGTGCGTCAGTTGAAAATCCTGTTTTAGTTTTTCTTCCTGAACTTAATCCTAGTTTTTCAAAAAGAATTACCTGCAATTGTTTTGGCGAGCTAATATTAAATTCTTCTCCAGCATCTTTATAGATTTTCTTCGTGTAATCGTTAATAAGCTTTTGAAGTTCTTTACTAAAATTCTCCAGAGATTTTTTGTCAATCTTTATACCTTCATGTTCCATATCTTCAAGCACAGGGACAAGAGGAAAATCAATTTCGTAGGCTACTTTATCCATTTTTTCTTTTATTATTTCTTTACTGAGAATCTCATAAAGCTGGTAAGTGATGTCTGAATCTTCGGCAGCATAATCTGAAAGCGTATCTACATCAACATCATATATTTTTGTTGGATCTTTCTTTTCGCCAATAAGATGTGAGAGAGGTATTGGGGTGTAATTCAAATATTTTTCTGAGAGAGCATCCATTCCGTGCTTTTGGTCAGCATCGATTATGTAGCTTGCCACCATTGTGTCAAAAAAGAAATTCTCGACTTTTATTCCAATACTTCGTAAAACAGAGATATCATATTTACCATTCTGACAGACTTTCTTAATCTTTTTATTTTCAAAAACCGGTTTGAAGATTTTTACAAAGTCATCTACCGCTAATCTTTCTTTTCCATCTGAAAAAATTTTACTGCCCGGATCAATTGCAATAAAATATCCTTCACCCGCTTTAGTTGCGAATGAAGCGCCAACAATATGAAGTTCAAATGGATTGAGTGAATCTGTTTCCGTATCGAATACAAGAAGGGAAGATTTATTCAATTTTTCAAAAAGTTTTTTTGCTTCCTGTTTGGAGTTGATTAAAACATACTTTGATTTCGATTTATCGAAAGTACTTGTAGTTGATATTTCTTCTTTTATAGTTTCTTTTTTCTCACCATTCTCATTGTAGACTTTTAACAACCTGTTGAAAAGATTTTTAAACTCAAGTTCAATAAATAAATCTCGAAGCTTATCGAAATTAGGTTTTTCAAATTTTGCTTTTTCAAAATCGAATTCCATCGGAACTTCGCAATAAATTGTTGCAAGTTCTTTCGATAGAAATGCATTCTCTTTGTTCTCTTCAAGTTTCTTTTTTGTTCCTGCTTTGTCAATCTTATCTATATTTTTATATAAATTTTCTAATGATCCGAATTCCTGAATTAACGGCAGTGCTGTCTTTGGTCCGATTCCTCTTACACCGGGAATGTTATCTGAACTATCACCTATCAAAGCAAGATAATCAATCATTTGTTTCGGCTCGAAACCATATTCTTCTTTTACTTTCTTTGGATTAAAAAACACAACTTCATCCGAGCCTCTTCCGGGCTTTGCAACTGTTACTTTGTCTGTAACCAGCTGCATAAAATCCTTATCGGGTGTAATTGCGTAAGATATCATTCCTTTTTTTGAAGCAAGCTTTACAGCAGTTCCGATAATATCATCAGCTTCGTAACCGGGTTTGATGTAGAGTGGAATGTTCATCAACTCGACAATCTCTTTAATCCTTCCTATTTGTGGAATCATATCATCAGGCATTTCTTCTCTAGTAGCCTTGTATTCTTTATATCTCTCGTGACGAAAAGTTTTTTCTTTTGAATCTGTAGCGACTGCGATGTAATCCGGTTTGTGATCTTCAAGCACTTTTAAGAGTTGGTTTACAAATCCATAAACTGCTGAGGTTGGTTCGCCTGTACTGGTTTTTAACGGACGACTAATAAATGCGAAGTACGCTTTATAAGCCATCGCCATCGCATCGACTATTACAAATGTTTTGTTTTTCATTTAGTTACTATTAAAACTTGGGGTAATTCAATTGTTGAAAATAACTATAAGATACGTAAGTTTAAATGTATTCTAATTGGATTTTAGTTCATTAGTTTCAATTTTTACAGGAGGAGTTATGCAATTCAAAACTAACCTCATCGGTA
>JARRKF010000277.1:0-3245 GCA_037388405.1 Ignavibacteriaceae bacterium
TGTAAATTACTACGGTCATGGCGGTGGATATCAGTGGGATCTTGTGTTTACCAATGATGATATTTATTTGCTGGAAAATGAAGGTCGGCTTCCGGTTATTTTTAGTGTTACTTGTTATACAGCTCATTTTGACAATCAAAATGTTTTTGGTGAACAATTCAATAAAGTTCCGGGCAAAGGAAGTGTTGGTTTTTATGGAAGTTCTGGTCTAACCTATTGGGGTGTGGGAACAGCAATTAATCGTGAACTTTTTGATGAAATATTTCATTTAAAGAATTTTGTCATTGGAAAAGCAATTATGAACTCGAAGAACAGAGTTCCATCAGGTGGAGTTTATGGTACTCAACTTAATTTATTGACGTATCTTGGTGATCCTGTTCTTAAATTAGCTCTTCCCGATAAACCAGATTTTGCAATTAAGTCTACAGATATATCACTCAGCACTGAAAATCCTTTAGCTGGCGATAGTATTCAGGTAAAAATTAAAATTTCAAACTGGGGTACAATATTTCCAAATGATTCAGTTACGGTTGAACTTTCAGCAACATCTGCTGATACCTCATATCAGATTGGTTCTGTTAAACGAGGCAGTTTTGGAGAAGTAGATTCAGTTTACTTTGACTGGTTTCTGAGTAAAGGCGGACTTTATACTTTAACAGCTAAAGTTAATGAAACCGATATTATTCCAGAGGAAGATCATTCGGATAATATTGCAACAGCGCTTTTTGTTATTTTTAACATAAGTGAGCCAAATACCCTATTACCAGCAGATGGTTTTGTATCTCAAGAGGCTTCAATCAAATTTCTGTTTTCTGATGTTGGTTACTATCTTAATAAAAATTTGGAATATGAAATTCAGATTGATACATCAACGAATTTTAACTCTCCATTATTTCAATCTAGTAGTTTAACACCAGTTAAATCTTTTGTGCAATGGAATTCTCCTAGTTTGCCACAGGGCATCTACTTCTGGCGAGCAAGAATATTTGACGGAATCCAGTACGGCAATTGGAGTCCCACACGAAGTTTTTCAATAATGAGTCAGACAAAGAATGGATATTATGCGCACGAAAAAATCCTAAAAACATTTAATACATATAACATTAATTATTCAGATTCGTCAAAAAGCTTACTTCTAAATACAGAGCCGTTACAAGCTAAACCTTCAAGGAAAACTTATTTGAGTAACTTTTATCCAGATCCTCAACTGGCAGACAGTTTAAAATTAACTACTATCACTACTGATGGAACCTATATTTATTTTGCGAATATTTGGTTTTATGCAAGAGAGCTTACACAAGGCAAGTCCATGATCTATAGAGTTGGTACTGGAAATAATGGAACAGTAGAGGGTCAGTTCTATGGTCCATTTTCTTCATTTCGTGACTCCGTTCTCCATAGTATTGTTTACCACAGTGACGGAAACTTGTATGTAGCTATTGGCAATCCATATAAAATTGTTCGAATAAATACCATTACGGAAGCTATTGATACTTTAGATGTACCTGCTGGTTTATTAAATGCAGATAATACAACAGAAACTCATGGTCCACAATTTCTGACTTCAGATGGGCAGTATATTTATAACATTACTTTAGGAGACTCATTAGGAAATGACAAGTCAACAGTCAGAACATTTGATCCTTCGAATAACTGGTCTTTAGCAAAACCTGATCTTCAATTATTTGGAACAAGTTATAGATACAGTTTTACAGGCTTTTTCGTCCACGGAAATAATATTTATACTTGTGAATACTTTAATAATTATATGACTGGATATAACTTGAGTGATGGGATAAAATGGGATGAATGGTTGGTGAGTGAACCTCATCCGACAAATTTACAGCATTACTTCTCCTGGTGTTGGGATTGGACTCATGACAGGATTTATGCATCGGTTTTCAAATCTCAAGATACAACAGTAGTTCCAAAGTTTGGAAAATTTGCAGGTTATTATGTTGATGCAAATGGAACAATTACAACCTCATCAGTAGGTCCGGTTGCATGGTGGAATAGCATGAGCTATGATTTTACTAATCCTAGTCCTACAGGAGAACATATAATTTATTTATTGGGTCAAAATAATACTACAAAACTATGGGATACTCTTCAGGTAAATGTTCCTGATTCTATGTCTCTGTCTGGAATAAATGCTGACGTTTACAGTAACCTAAGATTAAAATTTGATTTGACTGATTCTAGTTTTACAACTACTCAGCCCATGGAACTTAAAAATGTTAATTTTGACTATCATCCGCTATCTGATGTTTATTTTGAAAGAGAAGATTTTCATTTTCAACAGGATTCTCTTCTTCAGGGATACCCTGTTACTTTTGATTTTAAAGCTAGGAGTTACGGTGATCTTCCAGCAGATTCTTTGAATGTTAATTTCTATCTCAATGGTTTAGATAGTCTAATATTCAACGATAAAATGAGCGTTCCTGCTGATAGTGTTTCAAGTATGGTACAGCATACTATTGAAACCGATAGATTGCTTTTTGAAAATGTAGTTAGGGCATATGGTCAGCAAAACAAAAGAGAGTATTTTTATTTTAATAATCTTATAGACAAGAGCTTTTATGTTGCAAGAGATTCGGTTCGACCAAATTTTGATGTTAAATTTGATGGTCAACCTATAATTGATGGTGATATTGTATCATCTACACCAGAAGTTATAATAACGTTAGAAGATAATAGTCCCTTACCTCTTGATACAACATTTTTTACTATAGTACATAATAATGTGCCTCTGCATTTTTATCAGCCTGAAATAAATTGGGAATACCACGGATCGGGATCTCCTTTTGAAGTTACATGGAAACCTGAATTGGCTGATGGTAGGCATACTCTTGAAGTATTGGCTAAAGATGCTTCTGGTAATTTCTTTGATTCTACATCTTACCGTGTTGTTTTTTATGTTTATACTGAAAATGATATAGACAAAGTTTATAACTATCCAAATCCCTTCAGCCGATCAACTCACTTCACATTTATTTTAGTAGGCAAAGATAAACCTGATGAGTTGAATATAAAGATTTATACTATTGCTGGTAGATTAATACGCGATATTAAACTGGGTCCGGCAGATCTTATAACCAATTTTAATAAAATTTATTGGGATGGAAAGGATGAGGATGGAGATGAAGTTGGAAATGGGGTTTATCTTTACAAAGTAATTGCAAAGTTTCCTGATAAAACTAAAACAATTACCGAAAAGCTTGCCAAAGTGAGATAAATATTGGCAT
>JARRKF010000278.1:0-3233 GCA_037388405.1 Ignavibacteriaceae bacterium
TTGAAGAAGTAACCTTTACACTTCAGACTCTTAATAAGGAGTTATCAATAGATACGCCATTAGATCCAAACGAAGAGGATAGCGATGCTCTTATTGATACCATCCCGGATTTGAATGAAGGTTCACCCGATAAATCCCTCTTCAAAGAATCCATGAAAGCAGACATTGAAAATATGCTTGACATACTTGATGAAAGGGAAAGACTCATAGTAAAAATGTCTCTCGGTATAGACAGAATGCGACCGGCAACTCTGGAAGAAATAGGAGATCATTTTCATCTTACCAGGGAAAGAATAAGGCAAATTAAAGAAAGAGCATTAAGGAAGCTACGTCACTCAGAAAAAAAGAAAATGCTTGTAGAATATCTAAATTAGGAGATCAGTTATGAACCAGATTAGCTGAATTTAATTTCATGTAAAAGATGTTATATTTTACTTAAGGGCTTCTTCGTTTAACAAACGGAAAAGCCTATTTTTTTAAATAGTTTTAGATTCCTAAAAATGAAAATCATTTGTTTTTTCATCTAACATCCACCTTAATGATCGACTAGAAAATAGTTTTCCTTTTCATAATTAGTGAACACTAAGAATGAAGTTGGTAAAGAATTTTTACAGAAATTAAATCAATTACTTGATTTGTTAATTACCCCATTTTGAATTAACGTCAAATTTTAGTTATATGTCATCGAATTTTAACTTTTTCTGCAGATTTTCGTCAAAACATTAAATGTTACAACAAAAAAATAAAAGCAAGAACAAAAAATTAACTGGGGATAAGAATAGAAGAGCTGTAAAGAGAGATACTGTATTTTATGTTCTGGTTGATCAGAATCTAAAAATTATTGAATGTAGTGAAGGCTTCTCAGATTTTCTTAAGCAAAAATTTAAAAAAGTTAAAGACAAATTATTTCTCCTCAATATCTTTCCTGAATTCAAAAAGATTAAAATTGGTACGCTAATAAGAGAGACTATTGCCAAAAATAAATATAATCACATTGAAAATATCTTAAGCATCTTTTCTGAAAGAAAAACATTTTCAATTGATATTTATCCCAGGCAAAAAACTGCCCTAATATTTATGAAGGATATTTCAAAAAGAAAACGGGCAGAACAGTCACTGAAAAAATCGAGACGTGAATTAAGAGCTCTTGCTGCACATTTACAAAATATACGGGAGGAAGAAATCCGGTCTCTTTCGCGAGAGATACATGACGAGTTAGGTCAAAAACTAGCTGCATTGAAGATTGAAACTGGATTACTTCTACAAAAAATTAGTTCAAGTGGGGATCCAATAAAGGCTTCAAATATAGCTGAGACCATAAAATCAATTGATAAGCTGGTTAACGAGACGCTGGAATCTAAAAACTTGGTTCTTTCAAAATTTCGTCTTGATTTTTTAGAAGAACTTGGTTTAATTGAGGCTGTGCGTATGTATTTAAAGGAGTTTGAGAAACGTTATGGAATAAAATGCTATTTTGATGCTGACTGGGATTATCTCGATTTAGATTATGAAAAAAGTCTTGCATTGTACAGAATTTTTCAGGAATCTTTAACAAATATTTCAAGGCATTCTAATGCAACTGAAGTAGACATTATTTTCGAAAAGAAAAATCAAAAGCTATTTATGACAGTTGAAGATAATGGTAAAGGTTTCAAAACACCGGTTAAACATTCCTTCGGACTTGGGATTTTAGGGATGGAAGAAAGGGCACTTGCTATTGGTGGTTCGTTTTCTATTAAAGGCGTACGTGATAAGGGAACAATAATACAATTATCAACTAAATTAAATTCTAAGATTAAGGATGATAAATATTTACATAGCAGATGATCATCCGCTCATAAGAGAAGGATTTAAAAAGATTATCAGCAAAGAAATCGATATGGATATTGTCGGCGAGGCTACGAACGCAGAAGAACTCCTAAAAGATCTTGAAAACAAGTATGTAGATATATTAATATTGGATTTGAAGATGCCTGGTAAAAGTGGAATGGAACTGATTAAGGAATTAAGAGACTTTTATCCACAATTATTAATTCTTGTAGTAACTATGCTCTCTGAAGAACATTATGCTGTAAGGTCACTCAAGATGGGGGCTAATGGTTTCATTTCGAAGTCACAGGCTATCAATGAACTTGTTAAAGCAATCAGGTCTATATTAAGCAGGGGAAAATATATTAGTTCAGATGTTGCTGATTTACTTTTGGACGAAGTTGAAAACAAGAATGCTATGGCTCCTCATAAAAACCTTTCAGAAAGAGAATTTCAGATTATGTGTATGATTGCTGATGGTAAAAAAGTAAAGCAAATAGCCGATGAGTTATTTTTAAGTGTTAGTACGGTAAATACCTATCGTTCAAGAATTATGCGGAAAATAGATATAAAGACAAATTATGATTTAATAAAGTACGTCCTCGAGAATGATTTAATGTAGAAATTTGCTATCATTTCTTTTAACTGTCTCAATTTAATATCTATAATATCCTTCTTATTAATCCCTCGTAGCATTAAATGCTACAAACCAATCTCAAAAATACTGCTTCATAAAAACAGTCTATACTATTTATGTGCAAAGAAATACCCTTTAAATTCTTTTGGAAATTTTGTACCTAATAATTATTGCTGGTGAAGAAGTGATTCACAATCCAGTGTCAAAATTATAAAAACTGTTGTTATAAAATTGCAGTCCTGTTTAATTAGTATGGTAGTATTATGGTATACAATTTAAGTGATTTTAGAGGTTTTGGAATTAATTCCTTAGAAGGACCAATCGGAAAAGCTCACGACTTTTACTTTAGCAAAGGCAATTGGAAGGTTCATTATCTTTTGTGTGATACTGGTTATTGGATGACCGATAGATTAGTAATTTTTTCAATGGAAGCGATTAAAAAAATAGATACTAAAACAGAAAATATTTTCTTAAACCTACATAAAGAAAAAATATTTAACAGTCCTTTTATCAGTTCCGAAAATTCAGTTTCGAGGATAAATGAAAATAAATTATTTGAATACTATGGCTGGCAAAAATATTGGGAGTTGGAGCAACACAAACAAAAAAATACAGATCCAAAAGAATCGGAATTAAAAAATAAACCTAAAAAAATAAATCCCATTGATGGATTAAATTCTACCAGAGAAATTATTGGTCAGATAATTCAGGCCGATCATACACCTGTAGGGATTCTTTCAAGTCTGATAGCAGATACAGAGCGATGGAAAATTGTTTATATGCTGGT
>JARRKF010000279.1:0-3230 GCA_037388405.1 Ignavibacteriaceae bacterium
TATGTCTCAGCGATTTTCACTTTACAACGATTTAACTGTTGAAGAAAATATAAATTTCTTCAGCGGTGTTTACAACTTGCCGGAAGAAAAACTGAGAGAAAGAAAAAAATGGGTTCTTTCGATAGCTAATCTGGAAGGAAAAGAAAAATTATTAACCGGATCACTGCCGGGAGGAATCAAACAACGACTTGCACTTGGAACAGCAGTAATCCATCAGCCGGAAATAGTTTTTCTTGATGAACCAACCAGTGGAGTTGATCCGATTTCACGAAGAAATTTCTGGGAATTGATTAATTATCTCTCAGATGAAGGTGTAACTGTTTTAGTCACTACTCACTATTTAGAAGAAGCTGAATTCTGCAACAACATTATAATGATGGATCAGGGAAAAATTATTGCCGAGGGTAATTCAAAGGAACTTAAATCTCTTCACATCAAAAATAAAATGTATGAAATTGAAGCTGAAAATCCCGTTGAAGTGATGGAGCAGCTAAAGAAAGCAGATTTTGTGGACGAGATTTCAATCTTTGGGAATAATCTGCATTTGAGTGTAAATGACAATTTTAAATCAACAGAACAAATTAATTCCTTTGTAAATCAACACTCAAATATCAATGTCGAAAAAATCGATGAAATAACACCAACTCTCGAAGACGTTTTTATTCATCTTTTAGAAAAAGGAAAGTCGAAAGTTGTTTAGGCGGACTATAGCAATAATGAAAAAAGAAGTGAGACAGCTGAAACGTGACACACGGTTGCTGGCTGTTATTTTTTCTTTTCCTGTAATCTTACTGATAATGTTTGGTTACGCAGTGAACTTTGATGTGAAGCATATTAAAGTTGCAATTTATGATCAGGACAAATCTAAGCTTAGCAGAGATTTTATTAATTCACTTAACAGTTCTGAGTATTTTAATCTAATTGATTTTATTAATAACTACGGAGATGTAGATAAATATCTCGATCAAAAAATTGCTCTCTGTGTTGTGGTAATCCCACAGGATTTTTCAAAAAAGATTAATTCAAATCAGGAAACATCAATCCAATATTTAATTGATGGCGTTGATGCAAATACAGCTTCAATAGTTCAAAACTACATGTTTGCGGCGACAGGCCAGTTCAATCAAAAAGTAAATTCGGAAATTTTGGCTAGGAATGGTTTGAAAGAATTCACTCCCCTATCACTTGAGACACAATTCTGGTTTAATCCTGATTTAAAGACAACCCGCTTCCTTATTCCCGGCTTGATTGCAATGATATTAATTATAACAGCCGTAATCACGGTTGCTCTTTCATTCGTGCGGGAAAAAGAAAAAGGGACGATGGAACAGTTAAATGTTTCTTCTTTAAAAACCATTGAGCTGATTCTGGGAAAAACATTTCCTTTTGTAGTAATTGCATTAATTAATGCTGCACTTATTCTTCTCGCGGGATATTTAATCTTCGGAGTAGAAGTTAAAGGAAACTATTTGCTTCTTTTATTTACGACATTAATTTTCCTTACAGCGTCGACTTCATTGGGAATTTTTATCTCTGTTGTCTCAGACTCGCAGCAGGTGGCTTTTACTGCAGCTACATTTGTTTCACTGCTTCCTTCATTAATTCTGTCTGGATTTGTGTTTCCTATTGATAGTATGCCGTGGATAATTCAGATTATAACGAATATTACTCCTGCAAAATTCTTTATTAATATTCTGCGTGCAATAATTTTAAGAGGTGTGGGTATTTCTGCATTCTGGGATCAGATAATTTACCTGCTGATATTTATAATAATTTTTGTTGTGCTTGCCTCCTTAATCGGGAAAAGGAAAGCTGAGGCCGTATGAAATCAATAATTGAATTTATAAAGAAAGAGTTTCTACAGTTCAAACGTGATCCCCGAATGTTTGCGTTAATTCTTATTGCACCTGTAATTCAATTAACATTTCTGGGATTTGCTGCAAACCTTGATGTAAAGCTTGTTAGAACAATTGTATATGACCAGGATAAAAGTATAACAAGCAGAGATTTTATCGAAAGGTTTACAAGTTCAGGATATTTTCAAATAGAAGAATATGTAAGCAGTTACGATGAAATTACTGAAGCAATTGATAATGGTGAGGTAATACTTGCCCTGGTTATTCCAAATGATTTTGAAAAGAATATTTACAGCAGAAGAACTGCTTCTGTGCAGGCATTATTTAATGGTTCTGATGGAAACACAGCAGGAATTGTTGCGGGTTATTCTCAAAGCATTATTTCTACATACTCACAAAACATTGTCATTGATTTTTTAAATAAGTCTGGACAAAAACTTTCAGTAGTTCCGGTAATATCGCCGGACATAAGAGTTTGGTATAATCCTGAACTGAAAACAAGAAACTTTATGGTTCCAGGAATTGTCGGTTTGTTGTTGAGTCTGATTACTCTGATACTAACATCCCTTGCTGTTGTAAAAGAAAAAGAAATTGGAACTATGGAGCAACTGATTGTCACACCATTACAACCATATCAAATAATAATTGGGAAGCTCGTTCCGTTTGTTATTCTTTCATTTGCTGCTGTAATTATTATACTCGCTTCAATGTGGTTTATTTTTGGAATACCTGTAAAAGGTGAACTCTGGTTTCTTTTTCTTTCGTCATTCCTTTACATTCTTTCAACTCTCGGTTTGGGTCTGTTTGTTTCTACAATTTCCAAAACACAGCAGCAGGCAATGATGATCTCTATCTTTGCAGTTATGATGCCGATGATATTCCTTTCCGGTTTTGCTTTCCCGATTGAAAATATGCCGAGGTCAATTCAACTGATAAGCTACATTGTTCCTCTAAGATATTTTAATGATATAATTCGAGGTGTAATCTTAAAAGGATTAGGTTTTACCGATTTATGGTTTAATGCTTTGCTGCTTCTTTTGATGGGAGTTACAATTTTATTCTTAAGTTCCAGAAGATTTAAGAGCAGGTTGGAGTAAATTGTACTATTGAAAACCAAACTTACCTTCAATCAATGCTGTGATAGACTTAACTTCTAATGATAGCTTTATATTTTGTACGATTGAGAAATTCTAGAGGCTTTGATGTATTCATTTCTTTCTTCATCAAAATAGTAATAAATAATACTTTTTATAAATCCATATTCGTCATAGCTAAAAATATATTTTGCATCATTATCAATATTGATTTCTGTTAAATAGCCAGCTTCGTTATAATTATAATTCTCAATGTATTCATCGATATAATTACGTTTAA
>JARRKF010000280.1:0-3918 GCA_037388405.1 Ignavibacteriaceae bacterium
CGATCATATCATTTGTTTTAAAGTTCCATAATAATGAGCCGTCAGATGAACTTAAGGCATACACATTACTGTCGCTGGACCCTACAAAGACAGCTTCATTTACGACTGTAGGTGAAGATAAATGTATTTGATCATCGGTTTCAAAAACCCAGACCGGTTTTCCATTTGTTGCATTCAAAGCATAAATATTGTTATCTTCAGAACCAACATACACAATACCATCAAACACGGCAGGCGAAGAAACTACAGCAAAATCGGTTGTGAAATTCCATATCAAAAATCCATTTGAAGAATTCAAAGCATACACATTATAATCGTAAGATCCAATGTAAACAACCCCATCTACAACGGCGGGAGACGATAACATTACCATATCATTTGTTCTAAACTTCCACAAAACTTCACTCGAAAAAGTATCAATCGGAACTGTACCCGTAAATGCATCAAGAGCATAAACGCTTCCATCATAAGAGCCTACATAAACAACATCCTCAACGACTGTAGGGGAAGAATCAACAATACCTCCAGTCATAAAATCCCAGATCAGCTCGCCGTTAGAAGAATCCAAAACATACAACTTGCCATCCCAAGAACCAATGAAAATCTTCCCTTCAGAATAAGCTGGTTTGGAAACGATCATATCATTTGTTTTAAAGTTCCATAATAATGAGCCGTCAGATGAACTTAAGGCATACACATTACTGTCGCTGGACCCTACAAAGACAGCTTCATTTACGACTGTAGGTGAAGATAGGCATACACATTACTGTCGCTGGACCCTACAAAGACAGCTTCATTTACGACTGTAGGTGAAGATGAAACGTCTGCATCAGTTTGAAAAGACAGATTAATTCTCCAGAGAAACGGTTAAAAGAATAAATTCTACCATCAACAGATCCAACAAACACTGCTTTTCCAGCTACTGTAGGACTTGAAAATATAGGTCCATCGGTTGTATAACTCCATTTAAAATCTCCATTAAAAGCATCCAGTGCATACAGCTTGAAATCGTTGGAACCGATATAGAGAAAACCGTCCGCGATTGCCGGTGTTGAAACCACCATATCGCCAGTCCGATATTTCCAGACTAAATCTCCTGAAGTGGCATTTAGAGCATAAACGTTAAGATCTTCGGACCCAACAAACACCAATCCATAAGCAACAACAGTTGAGGATAACATTATTTGTCCCTCAGTAGAATACTTCCAAAGCAGATCGCCGGAACTGGCATTCAATGCATATATGTTCCAATCTTCTGAAGCAACATAAATTACACCCTCGTAAAATGCAGGTGCGGAATCAACAAAATACCCAGTTTCAAAGCTCCACAGAAACCCTCCGTTAGTGGCATTTAAAGCATATATTCTGTTGTCCTCCGATCCAAAAAATATGCGGCCATTTGCAACTGCAGCTTGCGAGAGAATGTTACCTCCTGTGGTGAATTTCCACAATATTTTTCCATTTGTTGAGTTTAGAGCATAAAGATTATCATCCATAGAACCGAAATAAACTACGTTATCAAAGATTGTGGGTGAATCTACTGGTCCACCAGTATTGAATTTCCAAGCAGTAGAATTATTTACTACAGGTTCAATCGATGACACTCCAGTATGAGACAAATTTCCATGAAACATGGGCCAATCTTTTGATGAATCCGCTAATACAATTGAACCTTCAATTAATGCTGAAAAAATAGAAGAAAAAACAAAGAAAAATAACAAAATAACAATCGTGTATTTTCGTGAAATGAAAGTTTTTCTATTGAATAAGTTCATCTAAATCAGGGAAGACTTCCCAAATTTTATTACTTAAATATCATCGAAATAATGGTTCTTTAATGTTTTTAGTTCATTAATGGAAAAATTATGGATAAACAAAAGAATTTAATTCTCTTAATCCTATCTCTGGAATTAGTTAATTATCCTTGTGCATATTACTTTCTTCCCTAATAGTATTTCATTTATCCTCTCCGGATATTTTCCATTGACTACAAAGGATTCAATAAAATTATTCGAAAGAAATCTTGGAAGATATAGATCTACACTAGTTCGATGATCCTTCTTAATGAGTTCACTTATCTTTATTGTTTGATGAAAAAATGTGCTTCTAAATTTTTTAGGGTCCATATCATAAATTCCATCAACATCTGTTACTAAAATTAACTTTTGAGAATTTGTTTTAATGGCAATAAAAGCGGCTATTGAGTCTGATGTTACCCTCCATGATGACTCCAATTCTTTATTGTTACTTAGCTCCTGTGAAGGTAGAAAAATTAGAGGTTCTTTGATTTCAGAGAATATAGCTTCTCTGATAGAATAAATTGGTTTAGAATTAGGAATAATTTGAGTTAAAAGAAGACCGTATTGATCCATTCCATGGATAGCCATCTCATGAGATATCTGACTGCTAAGATCAAATTTTTTATCCATTTCGCGGACAACATCTGAAAATGATCCGCCTCCAGGAACAATTATAAAACGATTTTTAGCTGACATTTCAAAAATTAAAGACCCTAATTGTCTTAATTTTTCAGGATAATTAGCTAAACTTCCGCCAATTTTTATTGTTGCATCCATTTAACTCTTTTTCCCTCAATTTCATTTGCAGTCATGACGGCAACTCCAGTTGCCGGGGTTGCCAATGATATAGCTTCAGGAATTATTTCATCTATGTCGATAATGGAATGTGAATTAATTTTTTGAGCTGATTTTTTTGCTAAGAATTCTTTTCCAAATCCAGTTACTACAATTGGTATATCTTGGTTTATTTGATATTTGGATTTTTTAACCTGATTTATTCCTTCTGAAATTTCGGTTATTTGCTGGTTGTAAACGTGTTGTGCCATCTGGAAAATTTCCTGTTTGGTTAGCATATTAGAATCTGCACACACAACTCTAGATAAACGGGCTTTTGCCATATTTTTTGTTTTTTCTTTTCCATCTGGAGTTTCAACAGTATAATCTTCTTTGGATATGTTGCCAAGTATAAGATGTACATCTGCCGACTGAGCAAAGAATTCAGAAGAGACTCTGGCTATTTTTCCTTTTATTGGCATTGATTTTACAATAGCAGACACATTGGTTCTTAGACTACCGGTATAGACAAGTTCTCCATTTATCAGCTTATCAAGATCGGTTAATCCTTCAGCTATAACCTTACCATTAGCAATAGGAATAATGCTTGTACTTGTACTTCCAACGTCAACAACAATGCAATCTTCCAAATACTGAGCAACCAGAAAACCTGTTGCAACCCAATTGGCTGAAGCAATTTTTAGCGGATTTCTCACCTCATTTACTGGAATTATGTATCCGTCAGAACTTAATACCCAAACGGGTATATCCTTAAAAACTCTTTGAACAGCATCTAAAATAGTATTAATACCCTGCTGTTTTGAAGTATAAACATCAGAAAGTTCAGCAGTCATGGTAACGCCCACACCAGTTAAAAAAGAATCAGATAATATTTTGTAATAATTGACTAGAAGACCTGAGAATTCATCTTTAGTTTTTTTCCAAAAAGGAAAATAATCGGATTTCAAGACTGTCTTGGTTATTAATCCGTTAGATTCCTCTAATAATGTGGCCTTAGTATTTGCTCCACCTATGTCAAGACCTAATATTTTCCTCAAGGCTTAACCTAACTCAACTTATCTAGTCGTTCTTCTATTTTACTAAATTTTAAATGTGCTTCTTCAAAAGTATTGCCTTCAGTCTGAATCATCGCACATTGAGGAGAATTTTTCTCTATCATGAAGGGTGGAGAAATTATTTCTCTTATCTTTAATGTTTTTTCAAAGGATCTATGATTTTTTAGAAAAGTAATTCTTTTAGAAAAGATAGAAATTCCTTTGGTATGGATGTAATTTGGCAAATCCTTTTCTAAGCAGGCTTCAATTATCAAATTACCAAGATTTTC
>JARRKF010000280.1:3974-4474 GCA_037388405.1 Ignavibacteriaceae bacterium
ATAACTAAGTCTAAACCTACATAGCCTTTGATTCCATCAAAAACCTCTACCGCTTTTTTTGCCGTCTCAAAGGCTTTCATTTTCAATGGATTTTCGAAAGGAGTTATCCCACCTTTGTATTTAGAGCAATCAACAGATGATTTTAACTCAATATCCTGATAATTTAAGCTAATAGGATAACTATTCTTTCCATTCGATATCAAGCTAACACTTGTATTGATGCCTTCAACATATTCCTGGACCAAAATCTTCATCTGTACCCTATTAGTTACTTTATTGACCGAGTTTTCAATCTGATCATATTTTTTGACCTTAATTATTCCGTTGCATGCTTCTCCAACTGCAGGTTTAATTATAACTGGAAAGTTGAATTCTTGTTTTATAACCTTCTTTATTTCTTTAATTTGATCTTTAGAATCAAATACAGCTATTTGGGGAATTGTAATGCCGTGATTTTTTAATCGATCATAAACCAAATTTTTATTGGATAATACTCCGAT
>JARRKF010000281.1:0-3217 GCA_037388405.1 Ignavibacteriaceae bacterium
AGAAAAAGAACATGATTTAAATAATTCAATAGCAGAGCTTAATAACAAAAATTCCTTAATTGAAGAGCAGAACTACAGTTTGAATAAAAGTAAAGATGAACTGGAAAAACTCCATATAGCACTTAAGGAAAAAGACGCTTTACTTGTGAAAAAATCAGAGCAGTTCAATGAAACTGAAAATCAAGATAAAATAATAAGTGAACAGAAAAACAGGTTAAAAGAATTTGAAGAGAAGATTGAGCTTCTTTCCAAAGAAGTATCTGATAAAGAACATGATTTAAACATTACTAAAAATGAACTAATTAATAAAAATAATTTTATCGATCAGCAGAATTCCAGTTTAAAGAAAAATAGTGATGAATTTGAAAAACTTTATCTGACTATTAAAGAAAAAAATGATTTGATTGATGAACTATCCCGGAAATTAAATGAGACTGATAATCAGAATGAAATCATTAATGAACAAAAAAATAAAATAACAGAATTCCAGGAAACAATAGAATACCTTTCAAAAGAATTATCCGAAAAAGAGCAGTCTATCTATGATATTCAAAATGAATTGTCAACTAAAGATTCTTTAATTACGGAATCTTCTGAGTCAAAGGATGAACTTGAAAAACTTAGTAAAGTATTGGAAGAAAAAGACAAGATAATTAATAATCAATCATGTGAAGTTGAAAAATTAAAACACGATTATGAAGAATCCTACAGGCTTATCAGCGGGCAAAATAATAAAATTGATGAACTAATTGCTTCAATACAAAATTACGAAGGCAAGATATCACAAAAAGAAGAATCCATTAATAATTTAAGTAAACAGGTCGATGAATTATACGGGAAATCACTTCAAAGGCAGACTGAATTGGATGAAAAAGATGCTGAACTAAATAAATTGAAAGAAGAATTTGATGAACTCAGAAGATCGAATGATGATTCAAGCGATAAGAAAAATAAATTAAAAGAAAAGATTTCCTCTCTGGCATCTCAACTCATTACTACAAATAAAGAATTGGATGATCTTTCGGATGAAGTAAAAGAAAAGAACAAACAAATAGAACTTAAAGAAAACGAAAATTCAAATTTAAATAACCGTTTATCGGAAGTTCAAAAAGAATTATCTGACCTGCAGAATTCATTAAAGAAAAAAGAAGATGAAGAAAAAAATGAATTGCAGGAACTCGTTGAAAATCTTAAAACAAATAATGCGGAATTGTCAGATAAAAACAAAGAACTTGAAAGCCGGGTCGAGGAAGTTCTTCATGAAATAGATATTCTTAAAAAATCTACATCTGAAATTGAAGCACAAAAGACCTGTATGGAATCAGAATTACAAAAATTTTATTCTTCACTGGAATTAAAAGAAAATGAATTGAAAGAAAAGGAAAATAAGCTTAATGAACTTGAAAGTACTATTACTCGAATAAAAGATAGTTCGGTAAATGAATCAGAAGTTGAGAAATTAAAATCTGAAATGGATGCACTGTCTTTAGATTTATCAGCAATAAATAAAGCAAATAATGAATTATCTACAGAAAAAGAAAATCTTAATCAAAAAATGCAGGAATTGGAATCATTAAAGAGAGAAAAAGATATTCAGATTCTCGATTTACAGGGTGAAATTAAAAAGATATCAAAACAACTAAAAGAGAAATTATTCAATGAAGAGCAGCTTTCGAATATTATAGAAAACCAGGCCCAAAAAATAGTCAATCTAGAATCCAGGATTGCTTCATCTTCACGTGCAGAAACTCCCGCGGAATTATCACGTGAAGATACCGATGAAGATATAGAAGAAGATATCGGGAAACCTAAAGTAGAAGAGCCGGTACAAGAAGCTGTTTCAGTTGAAGAAGACAAAAAGGAAGTATTAGAGGATAAAATAGTTAATAAAGATGAAGAGATTGAAAAGATACCCGAACCCGCTGAAGAAAGTACAAGTAGTGAAATAAAAATTAATGATGATGTTGTATTGAAACGTAAATCTATTGAGTCCGAAACAGTTAATACTTTTAGCGAAAACGGTAGTTTTGAACATCTTCAATACGGTGAAATAAGTGTTATAGAAATTAATATATCTAGGGCCACACTGGAAATTGCAGCTGCACTACGAAAATTCCTGGAAAGAATAATTAGTGAAAAGTATAATAAGATTGTTATAGATATGTTAAACTGTGAATTTGTTGATTCAACTATTTTAGGTGTTCTTGTAAGTACATTGAAAAAAGCAAGAGGAACCAATGGTGATCTGAAGATCGTATGGTCTGATCAGGAAGAAACCTCGATGTTCTATGTTACAAGAATGGATAAAGTGTTCACGATATATGAAAATCTGAATAACGCAGTAAAAAGTTATTTTTAACGTAAATCTTTATTTTTTACTTCCAGGGGCTTTAAGCACCTTTTTTAATTCATTAACTACCGGTTCTGTTCCAAAAATTATCAATTGGTCTTCTGATTCCAAAGCCATATTGGGATGCGGAATTATCAAATGCTGATCCCTAAGAATTCCTGCAATTTCCCATTTTTTGTCTTCTCCATATAAACAATAATCCTTGATAAGACTTCCTATACACGGACTTTTCTTTTTTATAGAACCTATAAAGAGTTTTTTATTGCCCGGCATATCCAAAGGAATACCTGATTTTAATAATGAAATAAAATTAAGATGTCCGACATCAAGATTCTTAAACGAATTTCGTTCTGACATTAATTTCACTACCGTTCTTAAATGACTGATTACATGAACCGGGGAATCTGCAGTTGTATTGACCTGTTTTTCATAAAGACTTTTATATTTTAATTTTTTTGTGAGTAAACCCTGAACCAAGAACGCTAAGATAACCGAAAGTGCGGCCGGGACCAGCAATTTATATCCTCCTGTCATTTCAGTTACCATTAATAATGTAGCAATAGGAACTCTTGCTGCACTGCCAAAAACAGCAGCCATACCAACAACGGCAAATGCTGCATGAGGCTGGTGAAAAATGATAGATAATGTTCCTCCAAGCATTGCTCCCAAATAAAGAGTCGGTGCAAAAACCCCTCCCGAACCTCCGGATGATACTGTAAAAGCAAATGCAATCATCTTAGCAAATCTCATTATCAACATTACTGATAGAACCATTTCTCCTTTAATTGCACTTTCAATCCATCCATAACCTCCGCCAAGAACCTGAGGATAAGCTAATGCTATCAAACCAACACCCAGTGCACCAAT
>JARRKF010000282.1:0-3217 GCA_037388405.1 Ignavibacteriaceae bacterium
CTTCAAAATTTTTCCTTTCACTTGAAGACGACCTGAGGAGATTATTTGGTTCAGATCGTATTTCTTCGGTAATGGAAAGAATGGGATTGAAGGAAGGTGAAGTTATTCAACATCCTATGATTACACGTTCTGTAGAAAGAGCACAAAAGAAAGTTGAAGAAAATAACTTCTCAATAAGAAAACGTTTGCTTGAGTACGATGACACAATGAATTCACAAAGAGAAGTTATATACACAAAAAGAAATCGTGCTCTGCAAGGTGACAGATTAAAAAGTGAAGTGTTTGATCTTCTTGAAGAGTTTATAGATGAAGTAGCTGAGAAACATTTTGATAACATTGAAGTCGATCTTATAAAAGAAGAAATGATGTTCAGACTTCTTGTTGAAGTAAAAATAGAACCTGAAGAATTTGAAAGTCTTGGCAAAGATGGTCTGAAAGAAAGGCTTTTCAATGCATCAAGAGAATTTTATAAAAGAAAAGAAGAAATGCTTGGCTCTGAATTGATGGCTCGACTTGAACGATATGCAATGCTTAGCGTAATCGATCAAAAGTGGAAAGAGCATCTTAGAGAAATGGATGACCTTAAGGAAGGAATAGGACTTCGTGCTTACGGTCAGAAAGATCCATTAGTTGAATACAAAGCAGAATCTTTTAAACTCTTTGTTACTCTTCTTGAACAAATAAGGAATGATGTTGTTTCATTTGCATTTAAATTTTTCCCGCACGCACCGGGAGAAGTTCAGCAGCACAAAAGACAACCTGCAAGCAGGCTTACTGAAAGTAAACAGGTTACAACAAACATTGGGCTTCAGGAAAGTGCAAGACAACCAGTTTCATCGTCTCGACGTGCAGGAAAAACTCAACCAGTACGGGTTCTTGAAAAAGTCGGAAGAAATGATCCTTGCCCTTGCGGCAGCGGAAAAAAATATAAAAACTGTCACGGCAGATAAGAGAATTCTATGAAAAAAATAGAAGCTATAATAAGACCCTTCAAGCTAGAAGAAGTTAAAGAAGCTCTTGTTGAAGAAGGAATTCGCGGTTTAACAATTTCTGAGGTTAGAGGATATGGCAGACAGAAAGGTCATACAGAAACTTATCGTGGCAGCGAGTACAGGATTGAATTTGTTCCAAAAATAAAAATCGAAGTTGTTGTTGAAGAATCAAAAGTCGAAAAAATAGTCGATGCAATATTAAAAACAGCAAAATCCGGTCAGGTGGGCGATGGTAAAATATTCATTTATAACGTTGAGGATGCAGTTAGAATAAGAACCGGGGAATCGGGTAAAGACGCCTTGTAATTTTTTTACCTTTTTGTTTTTAATTTTCTTTAATAGTTTCCAATACGATGTTCGCCAATCTAATTAAAAAAAGAATTTATCTTTTTCTCTTTTTCCTTTTAGTCATTCCGGGTTGTAGTCTCTGGGAAAACTTCACTACTTATTTTAACCTATATTATAATGCTGATGATCTGTTCAATAAATGTGAGAATCAGATTAAAGAACAGGAAAAAGATTTATTTACTACTGAACCACCTGCCATCACCGGCAATGTTACAACTGATCTGCAAAAAGTAATTGAGAAATGTTCGAACATTTTACAATTCAGTCCTAATTCGGCTTATGTTGACGATGCATTGATGATGCTTGGGAAGTCATTCTACTACCAGAAAAGTTATTTGAAATCTAAGAAAAAATTTGAAGAACTGATTGCAACCCAGCCAGAAAGTAATTATTTGGAAGAGGCAGATTTGTGGATTGGAAAATGCGATATGCGGCTTCGGAATTTTACGGAAGGTTTGGCAAAACTTGATGAAGTGAGAAAAAAAGCAGTTGAAGAAGGTAACGATGAAATTTTGCAGGACGCGTTCATTGAAGAAATCGTTTACCGCAAAACTATTGATGATATTTCGGGTGCAATTGAACTAGCTAATGAGTTTCTTGATGCATCTGAGAATGATGAAATTAAAGCTGATGTATGGTATGAAGTTGGAAACCTTAATGTTGAAATCGGCGAGCTTGATAATGCCGTTACTGCATACAGAAATGTATTTGAATATTCACCGGATTTTGATCTTGAGGTTTCTTCTAAACTAAAGCTCGGAATAGCACTCAGAGAAACGGACCACGCGGATGAGGCACTTTTAATTTTTGATGATATGAAATCTGAAGATAAATATTCTGATAAATATTCTGATATCGATCTTCAGCTTGGAATTACTCAGGCATCATTAGGAAATTATGAGGAAGCCGTTGACCAGCTAATGATGGTTGATACAACCTATAAGAACACACCGAACTCAGGCGCAGCAAAATATGAATTAGCGTCAGTGTATCAGCACGGTTTGATGCGTTTAGATAGCGCAGCCGCTTATTATAAAAAGGCTGCTACATCATCTCTACCAAAAGAATATATTGATCCTGCGAAAGACAGAAATGCACTTTTCACCAGGTACACTTCTTTCAGAAATAATCTTAATAAATATGGTAAGCAGCTTTTCTATCTTGATAATCCTGATGAATTTAAAATAGATTCAGTTCGTTACGTAGAAGATTCTCTTGCTATAGCAGAAGAAATTTCCAAAGTAAGAGACTTACAGGAGATTTGGACAGGATTAGATACTTTGATGCGAGGTAAACAGGATACTACTGGTTTTTATCAGGATTCATCCAAAGTTGTGGATACACTTTATACAATTCTGAAAGATTCACTTCAGTATGTTAATCGTGATTCTATATTTTCCTGGATAAGAAAACCAAAACCAGAAGATTCACTACTGGTTTTTAAATTCGATAGTATGCTTACCAATAGAACTTTCGACCCAAATGCAAAACAGAAACTCGAAGAGGAAAAGCGTGAGCGTGAAACTTTTGCAACACAATTGGTGGCATCGTTGCCTGATACTTTGAAGTTTAAAAACAATCCGCCAAAGCGACCAAAAATATCGGAAGATTCACTTAAGACAATAATCGCAAAAAACCAGCTTGATCTGGGCAATCTATTTTTAGCCGAACTAAATTTCCCCGATTCTTCGTTCAGTTATTACACAAGCAATATTAATGATTATCCGAACACTCCCTACTTTGCGACAACTCTATTCGCCCTCGGCAGTTATTATCTTACAGTAAATAAAACGAACGAAGCTGATAGTTTATTCAATATCATTTATGATAATTATAAAAATGAAAGTGTTGTAAATGCAGCAGCAGATAAGCTGAAT
>JARRKF010000283.1:0-3216 GCA_037388405.1 Ignavibacteriaceae bacterium
TAAAGAATAATGAAGCTTGGTAGTGGCACATTAGTTGACTTTTTAACGTCGCATCATATGTTCTCTCCTTATAACCCCTGCAACTCTTCGAGTTCGGGGGTTTTTTAATTTTAAAGGTGCTGCTACCTTTTCACGACATTCGAATTACATTTTAACGATTAGTCCAATTTTAGATTTTCTGTCCTCAAATTTATTCCAAATTAATAGCATATCATTCTAGTGATTTTAGAGATGAGAAAATGTTAAATTGAACTGTTATCCTGACTTTTCATTGGGGTCTCGTTTATATATATTTGCTTCCAATTTTTCAAAAAATAAAAGAATATATGATTGATTTAAAGAAATTAAATCCCGCACAACAAAAAGCTGTGGAATATACGGGTGGCGCTGAAATGATAGTTGCCGGAGCAGGTTCAGGTAAAACTAAAGTTCTTACTTATAAAGTAGCTTATTTATTGAAACAGGGTTATAAACCAGAATCTATTCTTGCTCTTACCTTTACAAATAAAGCCGCTAACGAAATGAAAGAGAGAATCATTGAATTGATGGGGAAGAAGGCGGAAACCATTTGGATGGGTACTTTTCATTCAGTATTTGCGAGAATACTTAGAACCGAAGCTAAACATTTAAACTATAAAAGTAATTTCTCAATCTATGATACTGAAGATTCGTATTCCCTGGTGAGTAACATTATGACAAATTTCAATATTGAACTTGAGGGATTAACAGTCAATTCTGTAAGACATAGAATAAGTTTCCTCAAAAATCATATGATCACCCCAGATGAGTACAGGAAGAAATTTGTTAAAACACTAAGGGAACAAAAAATTGCAGATGTGTTTACAGAGTATCAGGAAAGATTAGTTGCTAACAATTCAATGGATTTTGAAGATCTTCTTCTCAAACCAATTCAGCTATTTAATTCTAATAAGAAAATCTTGCAGAAATATAAAAGTAAATTTAAATATATCCTTGTTGATGAATTTCAGGATACTAATAAAGCACAGTACGAACTAATAAAAATTCTTGTCTCAAGGACTTGCAAAATTGCTGTTGTTGGTGATGATGCGCAAAGTATTTACAGTTGGCGAGGTGCAAACCTTGGTAATATTCAGGATTTCAAAAAAGACTTTAAAAAGCTTAAAATCTTCAAGCTTGAACAAAACTATCGTTCTACAAAAACCATTTTAGCAGCTGCAGATTCTGTTATTAAAAATAATAAGAGTCAGGTAAATAAAACCCTCTGGACCGAAAATAATGATGGTGAACAACTTACTTTAATTCGTTGTGCGGACGAAAAAGATGAAGCATTCCAGTTAGCAAAGTTTATTAAAAAAGAAATAGCCAAGAAAAAACTTTCTTACAAAGATTTTGCAATCTTATACAGAACCAATGCACAGAGCCGGGCACTCGAAGATATTTTTATGAAAGAAAAAATTCCCTACATCATTATCGGAGGTGTTGAGTTTTATAAGAGAAAAGAAGTTAAAGACGTTGTTGCATATTTAAGGGTTATAGCTAACCAGAACGATGAAGAAAGTATACTCCGTATTATGAATTTCCCCCAAAGAGGAATTGGTAATACAACTGTTACACGTATGATAGCTTTTGCTAGGAAACACGATCTTACTCTTTTCCAGACAATGAATAGAGTGTTTGAAGTGATTGACATTAAAGAACGAATTCAAAAAAATGTTAAAGGATTCAGAGTTCTACTTGAAAAATATATAAATCTAAAAGATGAGTTATCTGTTGGTGAACTTTCAAGAGCTTTAATTGATGAATTGGGTCTAATGAGAATGTTCAAATCTGAAAATACTCCTGAATCACATGCGAGGATGGAGAACATTAATCAGCTTATGGCAGCAATTACCGAATATTCTAAAGAGAATAAGGATGCTAAATTGGATCAATTTCTTGAAGAAGTATCACTTGTTTCAGGTATTGATATGAAAGATGATACAAAGAATGCAGTAACCTTACTTACTGTTCACAGTGCAAAAGGATTAGAGTTTCCTATAGTTTTCCTTTCGGGATTGGAAGAAGAAATATTTCCACTTGCAAACAGATTTAGTGAAGATGCTTCTGTTGAAGAGGAGAGAAGACTTTTTTATGTTGGTATGACCAGAGCAGAACAAAAAGTATATTTATCTCACGCAAGAAGCCGTTACCGGTTTGGAGAAGTAGCATATCAGAGCCGTTCAAGATTTATTGATGAAATTGATCCATCAACTGTTCAGGAAATTAATGGTGGTATTGGAAGAAAGGCAAACCGAAAAACCAAGAAAGAACTATTTTATGAATACTTTAATTCTGTAGATTATGATGACTTTGATCAGGAGAACAAAGTAGTTAGAATTGGAAGTCGTGTAATGCATGAAAAATTTGGATTAGGGAAAGTGATTGATGTTACTGGTGCAGGCGATCAGGTTAAAGCTACTGTTTCATTCGAAGGAAATAATGTGAGACAATTAATGCTTAAGTTTGCTCGGTTAAAGATACTTCATTGATCCCTTTTATTTCAATTTAATTACATGCATTATTAATAATATGTAATCATTATTCGGAAAATAAAAATGTCTTACGGTCATAAAAAATTAGCAATATTAGTTGGCGGTGGACCAGCACCTGGAATAAATAGTGTAATAGGAGCTGCCACCATCAGAGCAGAAGTTGAAGGCGTAGAAGTGTTAGGTATTAAAGATGGATTTCAATGGATTATGGAAGGAGATACTTCTCACGTAAGAGAACTTACTATCAATAATGTTAGTCGTATTCATTTTCGTGGCGGATCCTACATCGGAATTTCAAGAGCAAATCCTACCAAAGATGATAAACATCTTGAGAATACTGTAACCTCTCTTTTACGATTAGATGTTGATAAGCTCATTACTATTGGAGGTGATGATACAGCATACAGTGCACTGAGGGTAAATGAAGTAGCAGCTGATAGAATCAGTGTCGTACATGTACCGAAAACCATTGACAACGATCTTGACCTTCCGCATGGTATTCCAACCTTTGGATTTCAGACAGCTAGACATATAGGAGTGGAAATAGTAAAAAGTCTTATGGTTGATGCACAAACTACTTCACGTTGGTACTTCATTGTATCTATGGGAAGAAAAGCCGGTCATCTTGCACTTGGAATCGGTAAAGCAACTGGTGCTACAATAACGTTAATCCCCGAGGAATTTCCAGGCGATACAATCGGTT
>JARRKF010000284.1:0-3214 GCA_037388405.1 Ignavibacteriaceae bacterium
ACTTTGCAGTTAATCTTTAAATTATTTGCTTAATCACCGTGTAAAAAAACCTTGCTTAATTTTTATGTTGGATTATTGGGTAAGCAAGGCTTTTTTGAATAACATTATATTTTAGTCTATCATTTTATCAGCAGCATTTTCCTCACCTGGTTAAACGAACCAGCCTGGATTCTGTAGAAGTATACTCCGCTGGGTAAGTTGGCTGCGTTGAATTCGACCTGGTAATTTCCTGCTGGTTTTTCTGCGTTGACTAAGGTTTCGATTTCCTGGCCAAGAACATTAAATATCTTCAGATCAACAAATTGCCTGTTTGCTATTGAATACTGAATATTGGTTGTTGGGTTGAAGGGATTGGGGTAGTTCTGCTCTAAGAAGAATGATGAAGGTATTTTATTGTAATTTTCCTTAACTGATGTTGTCGGCTGAGCACTTCTGAATACACCTCCTTTGTCAGTACCGGCAAAAATATAATCGCTTGAATTTACCGCAACTGCCCGGACATAAGTATAAGTTAATCCGTCATTAATTTGTGTCCAGTTTTCTCCGTTGTTAGTCGATATATAGATTCCCCCACCCGTTCCTGCGAAAATATCTCCATTCGAATTTAAAGCGAGTGAATGTACAACTTTATTGGTTAATCCGTTATTGATTTGCTTCCAGCTGGCACCATTATCCGTAGTGACAAATACACCACCTCCCGATGTTCCTGCAAAAACATAATTATTCGAATTTACAGCAAGTGTCCAGATACTGAGATTAGTCAAACCATTATTAATTCCGTCCCAGTTTTTCCCATTATTTGTGGATAGATATACACCTTTTTTATAAGCTCCTGCAAAAATATAATCATTTGAATTTATAGCAATGGAGCGTACAAATGTGGTGTCCAATCCATTATTTATTTGAGTCCAATTTGTTCCATTGTCTGTTGAAACAAATACACCGCCTTCATAAGTTGCTGCAAAAACATCACCATTTGAATTGACAACAAAACTGTAGGCAGTGTTAATTGTATTGTAAATTAATCCGTTATTAATTTGTGCCCAGTTTTCTCCGTTATCCGTTGATAAATATATACCCCCTCTTGAAGTTCCAGCAAAAACATCACCGTTTGAGTTGACCATAATAGAATGGACAACCAAATGATTCAATCCATTATTTTTTGGTAGCCAGTTGTTTCCATTATCAGTCGAGAGGAATACACCTCTCTCATAACTTCCCGCAAAAATATAATCGCTTGAGTTGAATGCAAGAGACCATACATAAGTATAACTTATGCCGTTATTGATCTCTACCCAATTTGTTCCGTTGTCAGTCGTTAAAAATACACCGGCATCATGAGTTCCCAAATAGATATAATCGTCTGAATCGCAAATAAGTATATTAGCACCAGTAGATGTCAGTCCGTTATTAATCTCTGTCCAATTTGCTCCGTTATCCGTTGAAAGAAATATTCCTTTTGAAGTTCCTGCAAAAAGATTTCCGTTTGAATTGAATTGAAGTGTTCTAACGTTTCGATTGTTAAGTCCATCATTAGCCTCAGTCCAGTTTGAGCCGTTATCTGTTGATTTGTATACCCCCCCTCCGGTTACAGTGCCTGCAAAAACATCTCCGATAGAGTTGATTTCGATAGAAGATACGTTAGTATTTGTCAATCCGTTATTACTCTCAATCCAGTTTGCTCCATTATTTGTTGAGAGAAAGATTCCTTCACCATTAGTCCCCGCAAAAATGTAACCATTTGATTTTATTTTAATGAACTGGATTGCAGTATTTTTCAGTCCGTTATCTATTTGTGACCAGCTGGTTCCATTATTGGTTGATATGAATATCCCATCCTGAAAGGTACCCGCAAAAACTTCGCCGTTTGAATTGACTGCCAGAGACCGGACTGTAGTATTATCCGGTAATCCATTATTTATCTCTGACCAATTATCGCCGTTATCAGTTGAGAGATATACTCCATGTTCATAAGATCCGGCAAAAACATAGCTGTCTGAATTTATTGCAAGAGAATATATCCAATCGGGATTTACTCCATTATTGATTTTCTTCCAGTTTTCACCTTTATCTGTTGTAAGAAATATTCCTCCCCGCCTTGTACCGGCAAAAATATAACCATCTGAATTGATGGCAAATGAACGAACATCTCCGCCATATGGACCATTAGTAGGCTGCCAGAAGTCCTGTGAGCTTGATAAAGATGGAAATAAAAGAATTGTCAGCAATAAAAAAATTGAGTGTTTCATTTTATTCTCCTTTAAGCAGAAAGAATTCTTTCATTAAACTATTTTCTTGATTTAGTTAAAATCTTGGATTGGGTATAAGACTTTGCTAACAATATTGATGCAAAATTTATTTAAGATGAGCAAGAAAAGTAAACGTATTCTCATTTCTCCCTCCAAAGAAATGGAAAAATATTTTACTTAACCCCTGGTAAACTCTGAATGAAGAAAATTTTCGGGAAGCATTTAAATTCCGCCCTTACATCTGTTCCCGAAGAACAGGAAATATTATAAATATATATTGAGGATCAAATTGAGTAATGTCAAGTAAAATAATCAGAATGTATATTTAGTGTTGTTATCTTAGAACTATTAGATAAATTCATTCAAACCGTTTATAAATTCACCAATTTTATTAATTTTTTATAATATATTCACTATTCAGTTCTTCAGATCTACAAATTGCCTGCTTGCTATTGAATATTGGTTGTTGGTTTGAATGGATCGGAATATTTTTGTTCAAGGTCAAATATTAAAGGTTGCTCAGCAACCTTCTCAACTCAAAATCATTGAAAAGAGTGCATACTATTTACATATTAAGAAAGCTAGGTTCAGATGTTTATTTTTGCTAATTAAGATTCTTGTTTAATGTTATTACTTAGTAAATTTCTTAATTTTCCTTATTATAGTTCAAATTTTTCTTATTTATTACAGCAATAGTTTATTTAAAAGAGCAAATAGAAATTATGTATGCTTTTACAGCAAAATATTACAAATTAATATTCTTAATAATTGTTATAACTAATGAAATTTCATTTGCACAGTTAAATCCGAATAATCTTGTTCAATTCAGCGAAAAAGACGGGCTGCCGGGAGCCCCTGCCGGACAAATATTACAAGATCATTTAGGCTATATATGGATTCCTACCATGGGGGGACTCGTTAAATATAATGGATATGATTTTAAAAGATTTTTACTTAATCCGAAT
>JARRKF010000285.1:0-3213 GCA_037388405.1 Ignavibacteriaceae bacterium
CAACCATAAAAGATGAAGAGTGGAAATACACTAGTATAGCACCTTTGCTGAAATACAACTTTGTTCCTTCGTACGAAAAGAAAATCGTTTCAAAAGAATTTATCAAATCTTTACTCTTTGATGAAACGGAACACAGCTTAATAGTTTTTATTAATGGAAGATATTCAGCAGAGCATAGCAACTTCTTAAATCTCCCAAAAGGAATTATTGCTGGAAGTATCGCAGAAGAGATGAAGAAGAACAATGAAGTTCTTCAAAAACATTTTGGTAAATATGCAAATTATCAGAATCATATTTTCACCGCATTAAGTACAGCTTACACGGATGATGGAGCATTCATTTATATTCCTTCTGGAAAAATAGTTGAAGAACCGATTCATATAGTTTTTATTGCTGCTTCAGAGTATGAAAAAATATTAGTTCAACCCAGAAATCTTTTTGTCGCGGAGAAAAGTTCGCAGGTTACTATAATTGAGCATTATGTAAGTTCAGATGAAGGCGTTCACTTTACAAATGCAGTAACCGAAATTGTTGCAGAAGAAAATGCTGTGGTTGATCACATAAAACTTCAGGAAGAAAGTAAAAAAGCTTTTCATATTGCAAGAATGGAAGTTGATCAGGAAAGGAACAGTAACTTTGCTTCCCATCTGATTTCAACAGGTGCTGATTTATCGAGGAATGAATTCAATGCAAGATTTAATGATGAAGGAGGTGAATGCAAACTGAATGGATTGTTTATGATTGACGGAACACAGTTATTTGATGCACATACTTTAATGGATCATGCAAAACCTCATTGCAACAGCCACGAACACTACAAAGGAATTCTCGATGAAAAATCAAGAGGAGTATTTAACGGGAAAGTAATTGTTAGACAGGATGCTCAAAAAACTAATGCATTCCAGGAGAATAACAATATTTTACTTTCAGATGAAGCACTGGTAAACACCAAACCTCAGCTTGAAATTTTTGCTGATGATGTAAAGTGCTCACACGGCGCTACAATCGGACAGATGGATGAAGATGCAAAATTTTATCTCGAGTCGAGAGGTATTGGTGAAGAAACAAGTAAATCAATATTACTGCATGCATTTGCAAGTGATGTTATAACTTCAATAAAGATTGAATCAATAAGAAACTATATTGAAGAGATCATAACAAAAAAATTTAATGAAACGAGAAATTGATGAACACTGAAGTTGAAACAGTTACTGCTGTTTCCAAAAAAGTTTATGATGTGAATAGAATTCGTGAAGATTTTCCGATACTAAGGAAAAAAGTACACAACAAAAATCTTGTGTATTTAGATAACGCTGCAACAACACAAAAGCCGACTTATGTGATTGACAGAGTAAACAAATATTACACAACGATGAACGCAAATATTCATAGGGGTGTCCACGCACTTAGCCAGGAAGCAACTGAAGAGTTTGAAGGAGCGAGAATTCGAATTAAACAATTCATAAACGCACTTGGTAAAAACGAAATTGTTTTTACACGCGGTACTACTGAGTCTATAAACCTTGTTGCAAGCTCGTACGGAAGAGCAAACATAAAAGAAGGTGATGAGATAATTATTTCGCAGATGGAACATCATTCAAACATTGTTCCTTGGCAGCTTTTATGTAAAGAAAAAAATGCAAAGCTGAGAATCATTCCAATTAATGATGATGGTGAGTTAATTTATGAAGAATTTGAAAAACTTGTAAATGAGAAAACTAAGTTTGTTTCGATCGTTTATGTATCAAACTCTCTTGGAACAATTAATCCTGTAAAGAAAATAATTAATTATGCGCATCAGTTTAAAATTCCTGTTTTAGTTGATGCCGCACAAGCTTTGAATCATATTCATGTAGATGTGCAGGATCTAAATTGTGATTTTCTGGCTTTCTCAGGACATAAGATTTATGGTCCAACTGGAATCGGTGCTCTTTATGGAAAAGTCGAACTGCTTGATGCGATGCCTCCTTACCAGGGAGGCGGTGATATGATCTCAAAAGTTACATTTGAGGAAACAACATACAATGAGCTTCCACATAAGTTTGAAGCCGGGACTCCTGATATTGCAGGCGCAATTGGGCTCGGAGCTGCTATTGAATACATTTCTAAAATCGGCATTGATAACATAAAAGAACATGAAAAAAGTTTACTGGAATATGCAACGAAACAAGTTGAAGAAGTACCCGGATTAAGAATTATTGGAAAAGCAAAAGAGAAGACCAGCGTTCTTTCATTCGTGCTTGAAAATATTCATCCTCACGACATCGGAACATTTTTAGATTTTGAAGGAGTTGCAATCCGAACTGGTCACCACTGCACTCAACCCGTAATGCAGAGATATTGTATTCCTGCAACTTCAAGAGCTTCATTTGCAATGTATAATACAAAAGAAGAAGTTGATGTATTAGTGAACGGACTTAAAAAGATAATCGAGGTGTTTGGATAATGGATCAGGAATTGAGAGAACTTTATCAGCAGGTAATTTTAGATCATAATAAAAGTCCGAGAAATTTTCGGAAGATGGAGAATGCGACTCAGCACGCAGAAGGATATAATCCACTTTGCGGTGATCATATTGATATTTATTTATTGATTGAAGATGGCGTTGTAAAAGATGTCTCATTTAAAGGTGAAGGATGTGCAATATCAAAAGCATCGGCTTCATTAATGACAGCAATCCTAAAAGGAAAAACAAAAGAAGAAGCTGAAAAGCTATTTGAAAAATTTCATGATTTGGTTACCGGAAAGCTCGGAGAGAATCCTAACACCGATGAACTTGGCAAACTTACTGTATTTGCAGGTGTGCAGGAATTTCCTGTTCGTGTTAAATGTGCATCACTTGCATGGCATACAATGATGAATGCCTTGCATAACAAAGAAGAAAAAGTGACAACGGAGTAATTCACTCGTTGTCATCCCAAATTTATTTCGGGATCTTAATTCATAACTAAAGATGCTGAAACCAGTTCAGCATAAGAAGAAATATGGCAGAGCTAAACAAACAAAAATTAGAAGAAAAAATAATTCAGACTTTAAAGACTTGCTACGATCCGGAAATTCCGGTAGACATTTTTGAGTTAGGTCTCATTTATGAAATCGGAATTGATGAGAAAGCAAATGTTAATATCAAAATGACTTTAACCTCACCCGCCTGCCCTGTTGCAGGATCACTTCCTCCGGAAGTTGAAGGTAAGGTAAGAGCAATCCCAGAAG
>JARRKF010000286.1:0-3202 GCA_037388405.1 Ignavibacteriaceae bacterium
AGTCTTGTACTGCCGGTCGTGCTGCTTTTATAGGCGGTAACGTACCTGTCCGTACTGGCATGACTAAAGTAGGTTTGCCGGGTGCAGAACAAGGCTGGCAGGAAACGGATGTAACTATGGCAACTGTTTTAAAAAGTCAAGGATATGTCACAGGTCAGTTTGGAAAAAATCACCAGGGAGACCGTGATGAGCATTTGCCAACAAATCATGGATTTGACGAGTTTTTGGGAAATCTTTATCACTTAAATGCCGAAGAAGAACCTGAAAACGAAGATTATCCAAGAGATATGGTTTTAAAAAATGGTAAAACATTTCTTGAGACTTACGGACCTCGTGGAGTAATTCATTCTTTTGCTGATGACGAATTGAGGATACTGGTCCCTTGACAAAAAAGAGAATGGAAACGATTGATGATGAAACAAGTGACGCTGCTATTCAATTCATTAAAAATGCAGTTTCATCCAACAAGCCATTCTTTGTTTGGTGGAATGGAACGAGAATGCATTTTAGAACCCACGTAAAAGATGAGCATCGCGGAATTTCAGGGCAGGATGAATATTCGGATGGCATGGTAGAACACGATATGCATATCGGAAAATTTCTCGACCTTTTAGATGAGTTAGGTATAACTAATAACACAATCGTGATGTACTCTACTGATAACGGTCCACATTATAACACATGGCCTGATGCAGGAACTACACCTTTCCGTAGTGAGAAAAATTCAAACTGGGAAGGTGCATATAGAGTACCAACATTTGTTAAATGGCCAGGGCATTTTCAAGCAGGAGTAACACTCAACGGTATTGTTTCTCACGAAGATTGGCTTCCAACCTTTGCTGCTGCTGCCGGTGCACCGGATATAAAGGAACAACTTAAAAATGGAGTGACTCTAAACGGGCGTACTTACAAAAATTATATCGATGGATACAATATGATGGATTACCTTAATGGTAAAGTAAAAGAATCTCCACGCAAAGAATTTATTTATGTTAATGATGATGGTCAGGTTGTAGCACTTCGATATATGGATTGGAAAGCAGTATTTTATGAAAATCGCGGAGTGGCTTTTGGTGTTTGGAGAGAACCATTCACCGAATTACGCATACCCTTACTTTTCAACTTAAGAAGAGATCCATTTGAAAAAGCGCAGCATAATTCTAATACATACAATGACTGGTTCCTTGACCGGCCATTTGTCATTGTGCCAATGCAGCAATTTATAGGCAATTTCCTTATGTCAATGGTAGAATATCCACCGAGTCAAAAACCCGGATCTTTTAATCTTGAAGGAATACAGAAAAAAATTGAAGAGATGAATTCCGGCAAATAATTATTAATGTTTTAAAACGTCTTTCAAAGTCCGTGATCTTAATTGGTTGCGGATTTTAATTTTTATAAGTCACTCTCAAAAGGTAAAACCAAATGAAATATAAGAATAAATTTTTAGTGATTTTATTTACAGCACTTTACTCAATATTTCTTATTACGGGCTGTAACCAACAACAATCATCAGATCCTCTCCCTTCCTGGAATGAAGGAAATACAAAACAATCTATAATAGATTTTGTTAATGAAGTTACAGATGAATCAAATCCAAACTTTGTAAAACCAGAAGACAGGATTGCAACCTTCGATAATGATGGAACTCTCTGGTCTGAACAGCCATACTATTTTCAGCTTCAGTTTGCTCTCGACAGAGTAAAAGCCCTAGCGCTTGAGCACCCTGAGTGGAATGATAATCCTCTATTTAAAGCTGTATTAGAAAATGATATTAAAACTGTGCTTTCATTTGGCGAGCACGGTTTACTTGAACTGGTGATGAATACGCATTCTGGTATGACAACAGAAGAATTTTCTCAGATTGTTAAAGATTGGATTAACACAGCAAGCCATCCGAAGACAAACAAGCTTTACAAAGAAATGGTTTTCCAACCAATGCTTGAACTACTTGATTATTTAAGAGCAAACGGATTTAAGACTTTTATTGTATCAGGCGGCGGAATTGATTTTATGCGTCCCTGGACGGAAGAAGTTTATGGTATTCCTGCCGAACAAGTTGTTGGCAGTTCAGGTAAAGTTAAGTTTGAAATGAGAGAAGGGCAACCTGTTCTAGTTAAACTTCCAGAAATAAATTTTATTGATGATAAGGAAGGTAAGCCTATTGGGATTCATCAGTTTATAGGTAAAAGACCAATTGCAGCTTTCGGTAATTCAGACGGTGATCTACAAATGCTGCAATGGACTGCTGCTGGAGAGGGTAAAAGATTAATGGTTTATATTCATCACACAGATGCAGATAGAGAATGGGCTTATGACAGAGAATCACACATTGGAAGATTGAACAAAGGACTTGATGAAGCGAACGAAAAAGGCTGGACTATTGTTGATATGAAAAATGATTGGCAGAAAATTTATCCATAATTTGTTATAAGTTAAGTAAAGAAAGGCAACTGGGTTTACCATGCCCGTTAAAAGTTATTTCGTCCTATTCGGTCTGTATGGTTCCTTCGAGACTTATTATGATAAATCATCGAAAATGCCTGATATGAAAAAAATCATATAAACAAGATAGAACTTGGTTTCAGTGGCGTTTTATTACCCTTTAAACTAAAGAACCTAACAAACATTTATAACAAAAAAGGATAGACAATGAAAAAATTTTATTTTAAAGTTTCCATGGTCTTAATAATAGCTCTTCAAATAAATACTTATGCTCAATCAGCAGAAGAATTAGCCAAGAAGCTGTCCAACCCAATTGCTTCACTCATAAGCGTGCCGTTTCAGAATAATATTGATTTTGGAATAGGAGATATCCAGGCAACAAAATATACACTCAATATTCAGCCGGTTGTCCCTATCAAACTAAGTGATAATCTCAACCTGATTACAAGATATATAGTTCCTGTAATTTCCCAATACAATATTGCTGGTGCAGGAGAAAATCAGTTTGGATTAAGCGATGCAGTTGTCAGTGCATTTTTCAGTCCTGCCGAATCTGAGATTACCTGGGGTGCTGGACCTGTATTTCTTGTTCCCATCGGGACGGATGATTATCTGACAACAAAGAAGTTTGGAATTGGACCAACGGCGGTCGCACTTTATCAAAATAAAGGATGGACAGTTGGAGGTCTGGTAAACCAGATATGGAGTGTTGCTGGTAGTGAAGATAGACCTGATGTTAGCCAAATGTTTGTACAGC
>JARRKF010000287.1:0-3200 GCA_037388405.1 Ignavibacteriaceae bacterium
ATTAAGAAAATTCTATAAAAAATCAACTATTCAATAAAAAAACTTTGCTCTTTTAATTATTTTCTGCGTTACTATTTAATACATTTGAAATTAATTTTAAAATTTATTCCAAAAAAATATTTATGTACAAACAACAAAGATTTGAACTGGTTGAGGCCCTTAGATTAAAAGGGATAAAAGATGAATATCTATTGCAAGCTATATCGAGAGTCGAAAGAGAGAAATTCATTCCTTCAGGTGTAAGGCAGCATGCTTACAAAGATATTGCCTTACCTATTGGTAACGGACAAACAATTTCGCAACCATACACAATCGCTATTATGACTCAGGCACTCCAGGTAAAAAAAGGAGACAAAGTACTTGAAATCGGAACAGGTTCTGGATATCAAGCTGCTATTCTTTTTGAAATGGGAGCAAAAGTCTTTAGCATTGAGAGAAATATGGATCTTTACAATGAGGTTCTTAAGAAATTTGAAAAATTAGGAATCAGAGCACATTGTAAATGTGGTGATGGTTCTATGGGCTGGGATGCGTATTCACCATTTGATAGAATAATAGTAACTGCCGGAGCTCCGAGTATCCCTGAAGCACTGAAAAAGCAACTCTCTGTAAATGGTAGAATGGTTATTCCGGTTGGTTCAATGAACTCGCAGACATTGGAAGTAGTGACTAAAACCGCGCAGGAAGAATTTGAGATTGAAGAAATTCCAAGTTTTGTATTTGTTCCTTTAATTGGTAAAGAAGGTTGGCAGAAATAGTTATTGTAATTGTTGGACCAACCTGTTCCGGGAAAACAAATCTTAGTTTAAAGTTATCAGAATTAATTACTTCAGAAATTATCTCTGCCGATAGCAGACAATTTTATAAATATCTGGATATCGGTACAGCAAAACCTTCAAGAGAACAGCTTCAAAAAGTCTCCCATCATCTAATTGATTTTTTGGATCCATCAGAAAATTATGATGTAAGTTTGTTTGAAAAAAATGCTGAAAAAATTATTGCTGAAGTATTAAAGAAAAATGAAGTACCAATTGTTGTTGGCGGAAGTGGACTTTATATTAAAGCACTGATCGATGGTATTTTTGATTCTGCAGATAAAGATGAAGAATACAGAAAAGAGCTTCTTCAAAAAAGAAAAGAATTTGGTAATGAATTTCTTTACGAAGAATTAAAAATAGTTGATCCTGAAAGTGCTTCTAAAATGCTACCACAAAACTGGAAAAGAGTTATGCGCGCATTAGAAGTATTTCATACTACTAGAGAACCGATCTGGAAACAGCATCAAAAACAAACAATGGTAATAGATAAAAAATATAACTTCAAACAGTTTGGACTGAATTGGGATAGAAAAATTCTTTATGAAAATATTGACCGCAGGGTTGATTGGATGATTGAAAATGGATTGATTGATGAGGTGAATAATATTTTAAGCAAAGGATATGATAAAAATCTTAATTCTCTTAATACAGTCGGCTACAAAGAAATTATTCAATATCTGGATGGAGAAATCACACTTGAAAGAGCGATCGAATTAATTAAAAGAAATACACGGCATTATGCTAAAAGGCAGCTAACATGGTTCAGACAAGATAAAAGAATTAATTGGTTTGATATTAATGATATAAGTGAACTTGACCTGATAGCAGAAAAAATTATTCATTCTATTAATTAGCTTTTCCAAAAAATAATTTTCTATTTAATCCGATTACAATTTTCAATATATTCGCATAGTAACTTATCAAACTAAAGAACCGAAAATTCCACAATTAAAGACGGAGGAAAATATGGTCGGAATAGTAGGATATGGTTCATACCTTCCACGTTATCGCATTAAAGTTGAAAGCATCGCAAAAGAATGGGGCTCCGATCCGGAAACAATCAAAAGAGGATTACAGTTATTTGAAAAAACTGTTCCAGGTCTTGATGAAGACACAATAACTATTTCTGTCGAAGCAGCAAGAAATGCTGTGAAACGAGCAGGAATAAACCCACAGGATATTGGCGCAGTTTATATTGGTTCTGAATCACATCCGTACGCAGTTAAACCAAGTGGTACAATTCTGATTGATGCTTTAGGAATTGGACCGCACGTTCACGTTGCCAGCTATGAGTTTGCTTGCAAAGCAGGTTCTGAAGCGATGTATGTTGCATACAGTTTGGTTAAAGCTGGTGAAATGAAATATGCAATGGGTATTGGTGCTGATACTTCACAAGGTGCACCAGGTGATGCACTAGAATATTCTGCATCTGCTGGCGGTGCTGCATTTATTATGGGAAAAGAAAATGTTGTAGCAGAAATTTTATTTACTCACTCATATACATCAGATTCACCTGATTTCTGGAGAAGGGAACACGAGTTTTACCCAAGACATGCCGGCAGGTTTACGGGTGAACCAGCTTACTTCAAACATTTAGTAAGTGCTGGTAAAGCACTTCTTGAAAAAGCAAAAATGAAACCTTCTGATTTTAAATATGCAGTTTTTCATATGCCGAATGGAAAGTTTCCACAAATGGCGGGTAAACAACTTGGTTTCACCAAAGAACAACTCGAAGTTGGTTGGATAGTTCCTTGGATGGGAAACACTTACTCAGGTTCATCTCCAACAGGACTAGCGGCAATTCTTGATGTTGCTTCTCCGGGTGATATGATATTTATGGTTTCATTTGGTTCAGGTGCAGGTAGTGATGGATTCATTTATAAAGTCACTGATAAAATAAAAGATGTGCAGGATAAAGCACCAAAGTTGAGAGACCAATTAGATAAAGATAAAATCTATCTCGATTACGGGCAGTACGCCAAGTATCGTGGCAAAATAATTTTGAACGATTAGTATTCTGTCATTGCGAGGAGCTTGCGACGAAACAATCTTAAGTATAATTTGAGATCACTTCGCTTCGCTTGTGATGACAATGTAGAAAACAAAAAAGGAAATTAATTATGAAAGATGTAGCAGTAATTGGAATAGGGATGACACAGTTTGGTGAACTGTGGGGAAAATCCATCAAAGATATTTTTGTTGAAGCTGCAACCAAAGCAATTAAAAATGCCGGTGTCGATCACATTGATTCAATGTATGTTGGATCGATGAGCAGCGGATTGTTTGTCGGTCAGGAACATCTCGGCGCTGTGCTTGCAGATTATCTCGGACAGACTCCAATTCCGTCAACTAGAGTTGAATCAGCTTGTGCATCTGGTGGTG
>JARRKF010000288.1:0-4601 GCA_037388405.1 Ignavibacteriaceae bacterium
ATAACTTTGAATTATTAATCCCTTGAATTAATATGATATTGGCACTAATCTTTTCCAATACTTTTTACTCTGTATGTCCATCGTGTAAGAGTCAAAGTACTCTCCGGACTTCACGCCCAAGAAATTCAGTGGAAAAAATAATAAGTGCATGTCCATTTGTAGATATTTATAAATGTAAGAAGTGCGGATGGAGAAACTGGAAGATTAACTATAATTTCAGTGCACAGCTTTTAAGAAAAACTATTTTTTATATTTTTTTGATGCTTCTTGCTTCGCTAATAGTGTATAACATACTTAAACTGATTGTTTAATTATTAAGTAAGATAATTCTTGCCTTAGTTAATAGAGGTAAATTTTTTCTTATTAGACTTTTATTAAAATTTGCTTTAAATAAATAAAATTTAGATTTTTAAGTACCAAAAAATTGAAGTATTGTTTAACACGAACTTACGTTTAGGTTGAGCCTCCGCGCTTCATTTTTTCATAATTAATTACGGATTTTAAAATATATATTGCTATAAGCATTTTCTTTATTAGTGTATTTTTTTGCATTTCAAAAACATATTCTTCAGGGTAGATTAAGGTGTAAAGCATGAAAAAATCTTACCTTGATTATATCCTCAGAAATAGACTACCAGTTACAATCTTTGTGGTTTTAGCATCTTTCGCTCTTACCTATTTTGCTTCCAGGGCTGAACGTGATGGAGTAGGATATACGCCTGATCAACCAATAAATTATTCTCATAAACTTCACGTAGGAACGATGAAAATTGATTGTCAGTATTGTCACGTCGGAGTAGAGAAATCTCGGGTTGCTTCTGTTCCTCCTGTTGCAACCTGTATGAATTGTCACTCTGTTGCAAGGAAAGATAGACCTGAAATTATTAAGCTCACAGAATATTACAATCAAAACAAACCACTTGAATGGAAAAGAATTCATAAAGTTCCGGAGTATGCATACTTTAGTCACAAAGTACATGTTAATAGAGGTGTTGAGTGTGAATCGTGCCATGGTGATATAAAGGAGATGGAAAAGGTTGGGCAAATGCAATCATTCACGATGAATAGCTGCTTGAATTGTCATAGAAATGCACATGACAGATTACCGTATATAAAGGATATTAAAAATGGCCCTGATAATTGTTGGGCTTGTCATAGGTAAAAATTTGTATGAATAGAAAAAAATTCTTTACAATTATTTCTACAAGTATTATTGGAATAGCATTTGTTAAAATGAATCCAATTAGATTTTTTAATACGAACAAGCATTCACTTAAAGGAGAAAAAATAAAAGTTAAAATAAATCCACTTGCAGTTAACAGGGAAAAGACAGGAAAAAAGAATGTCTGAAGATTTTAACAAAGTTAAAAATGAAGAAGCAAATCTGCCTGCAGAACAGGTAGGCTATTGGCAGTCATTCGAAGAACTGTACAATAATTCGGAATTTGTTAAAATACATCGGGATGAATTTAAAGAAGGCGTTTCCGAATCACCCAACACTTCCGGAATGTCTCCGCTTTCCAGAAGAAAATTTCTAGCACTTTTAGGTGCTTCAGCGGCACTTGCGGGAACAGCTTGTTCAGACTATAGAGATAAAGGCGAAATAATTCCATACAACAAAAAACCGGAAGAGATTACTTTAGGAGTTCCTAACTACTACGCATCAACCTGTAATGCTTGTCCAAACGCTTGCGGCATTCTGATAAAAACTCGTGAGGGAAGACCGATAAAAATCGATGGCAATCCTGATCATCCTGTTTCAAAAGGGAAGATATGTGCCCAGGGTCAGGCAAGTATAATGAATTTATATGATCCAGACAGGCTAAAGAATCCTAAAAAGAAAATTGGAAACAGATCTGCTGATTATGATTGGAAAAATGCAAATAATGAAATTGTTTCAGCTTTAGAAAAATCAGGTGATAAAGAAATCGCGATAATTTCTCACAAGATCATTTCGCCGACTACAAAAAAAGTTCTTGATGATTTTATAACAAAATATCCTACTGCAAAAATTTATTCTTATGAAGCATTTGACAATTCAGTAAGAAATGCTGCATGGAAAAAATGTTATGGTTCAGGTGAATACCCTGCAATTAAATGGAATCAGGCAAACATAATCTTATCGCTTGATGGTGATTTCTTAGGTGAATCGAATAATAAAGTTGAAAATGCTAGGCTCTTTGCTGAAGGAAGAGATGTAATCAATAAGAAATTTAATCGTCTTTATGTTGTTGAAGGTAACCTAACAATTACCGGAATGAATTCTGACTACAGATTAAGACTGAGACCTGATCTTCAATTGAATTTTGTTTTAAGTCTTGCTGATGAATTAAACAAAAGGGGAGCCAACATACCTCTTAAGTCCGCTGCGAATACATTAGAGAAATTTGCAAAGGAAAATAATCTGGATCAGAAAACACTCAAAGTTCTTGTTTCAGATTTATTAAATAATAAAGGCAAGTCTTTTATCTATGCAGGCGATCATCTTCCTGAAGATGTACATCTAGCTATAAACTTGTTGAACAACTCTCTCGGTAATGAAAATATTTATAACTATGAATCCTCGATGTCTAATATCTTGCCTTTAAACAATCAGGATGATTTAATGAAATTAACTTCAAAAATGATGAATGGAGAGATCGCGACTGTTATTCATTTAAATTCTAATCCTGCTTATCATTTTTTACCTGAGTTTAATTACACTGAAGCGTTGGAAAAAGTTCAAAATGTAATCAGTTTGATTGAATTAGAAAACGAATCTTCCGAACTTTCAAATTATGTTCTTCCAATAAATAACCAGTTGGAATCTTGGGGAGATGCGAAAACCAGGGTTGGATTTTATTCACTTCAGCAGCCCGTAATTGCACCACTTTACGAGACACGCCAAGCGGAAGCTATTCTGTTAACCTGGATTTCTGACGATCCAAATACTTACGATGATACTATTTATCATAAATATTTGATGAGCAATTGGGAGAAAAATATTTACCCTTCACTTAGTAGTAAATTAGAGTTTAAGAGGTTTTGGTACGGTGCTCTTCACGATGGTGTAGTTATTCACGATGAAAAATCTACAACCTTAGGATCTTTTAACAAAAATGTTTCATCAGAGATAAACTCTTCTCCTACTTCAAATGAATTTTCTTTACAGATAAAGGAAAGCTATTCTCTGCGTGATGGCATCCAAAGACTGCCGAAGATTTAAATCTAAATAATAATGATTTAGTAAAAATTTCGACGGCTAAGAATTCATTAACAATTCCGGTTTTTATACAACCGGGCTCTGCTGATAATTATATCATAATTGAAACAGGATACGGAAGAAAAAATGGTGGGACAATCGGAACCCAAATAGGATTTAATGTAAATACTCTCTCACATTCTAATGGTCTTTCTCCCTGGCTTTTTTCTGATGTTAAAGTTGAAAAAGCTGATGGAAGTTATAAATTAGTGACTGCACAAACTGTTTATGCATTTAACAAAGGGAATACAAAAGATTTACCGGAAAAAAGAGAAATTGTTAAAGAAGGAACAGTAAAAGAATACCTCAGCAATCCTGATTTTATGCATAAAGAAGGAAAGCACAAGGATTACAGCGTTTATCCGCCATTTGATTACCCAGGATTGAAATGGGGAATGTCGATTGATATGAATCGTTGTACTGGTTGTGCTGAGTGTGTTATTGCTTGTAACGTTGAGAATAATATCCCGGTTGTTGGCAAAGAACAAGTTGATCATGGTAGAGAAATGCATTGGATTAGGATCGACAGATATTATTCTGGTGAGCCCGAAGATCCAAGAGTACATAATCAGGTTATGCTTTGTCAGCATTGTGATCACGCTCCTTGCGAAAATGTTTGTCCGGTTGCCGCAACACAACACAGCCCGGACGGATTAAATCAAATGGTATATAATCGTTGTGTGGGAACACGATATTGTTCAAACAACTGTCCTTATAAAGTTAGACGATTTAATTATTTCAATTTCCGTGATCATTTCAAAAATGGTATTCAGGAATCACCGGTATTTGCTCTATTAATGAATCCTGAAGTTACTGTACGTTCGCGCGGAGTTATGGAAAAATGTACTTTCTGTATTCAGCGTATCAGTGAAGCCCGTGCGGATGCTAAAAAAGAAGGAAGGGAACTTAAAGGATCAGATGTTAAAACTGCTTGCCAGGATGCTTGTTCAACAAATGCAATTCACTTTGGTGACATCAATAATAAGGATGAAGATTTTCAGAATTATAGAAATCACAAATTAGGGTATTACGTTTTAGAAGAAATAAATGTTAGACCAAATGTTACTTACATTGCAAAACTCAGAAATACTGATTCGGAGGAAGCTTAGTGGACATCGATTATTCTGTTGAAGCTCCGGTTGTAAAAGGTCGTTTGTCTCTTGCTGAGATTGAAGAGCTTGTAGCCAAACCATTAGATTCAAAACCTGATAAGAAATTTTTTCTTGCGTTATCAATTTCAGGCAGCGCTTTACTAATTGGTGTAATCTGTCTCTTCTACACATTCTACTATGGAATTGGTATGTGGGGAAACAATCAACCGGTAGCCTGGGGTTTTGGAATCACAAACTTTGTATTCTGG
>JARRKF010000289.1:0-3182 GCA_037388405.1 Ignavibacteriaceae bacterium
CATTTTTATAGGGGTATATCCCAGACTTTTAAGTTAACATCCCCACGGGATAGGCTACCGGAGCCGAAAAGATGATGTCCCTGACCATGCTTCCCGTGGACTAACTCAGGGAGAAAGCGAGGGGCTTATGTCGAAAATGAAAAAATGCATACCAATTGTAGTGTTTCTTTTATTCATAGTTACTGGGATTTCCAAGGCTGAACAAACTCCGACAGTACAATATTTGATGGACACACCGGTTTCAATGTTTGATTTTGGGATTTACAAATTAAATAAATATTTTGATTCAATAAGAGATATTTTTACATTCTTAAAGCATAAACCTCTATCGGCGACAGTTGATTATTCCTATGACCAAAACAGAATTATAATTTCATTCTGGTATGCAGATAATGAAAATAGTTTAAAAGATTATGATATAAAGAAATTAATATCAGATAGAATAAAAGGAATTAAAGCTTATTGTTTTAACCTTGACGAAACTGGAAAACCATTAAGTGATGAATCAGGTAGAATCAGTAGATTTTTTATCCATCCAGGTTATGAAATAAAGAATCAGCCTAAAAAAATCTGGAAAGAACTTGAAAAAATAACAGAGATTCACGTGAACCTTTCTCTTGGTACTGATTTGTTTAAATGTAAAAGCCCATTAATAGGCAATGAAATATATTGGGAAAAATACACCAATCATCGGAATAACCGGCTATGTCAGAGGGTTCAAGCCATGAAAGAAAGGTTTCAGACACAATAAAGTGAAAGAAGTACGGTGAATAAAAAAATAATCGTTCATGAGTTGTTAATATTGTGGTGCTTTTTGTTGTTCGGCTTTGTACTCTTACCAGCTGTTATTTCTGTTTTAGGAGGGGCGTCTATATCGCATTTCTATAAGGCATTAGCAGTTGGCGAACAAGATGCGTGGGTAATGAGCTGTTCTCCGTATGTGATTTATCTATTTGTTAGGTCTATAGTATGGGCGGTGAAGACTTTAAAATCAAAGAGGGAATAATTATTATCAGCATAGTCAATCATAAGAAAGTTGGGGTGGGTAAAACAACGATAGCAGGAAAGGTAGTAAAGGGAGGCATATGATTAGAAAAAAGTATCTCATTGCATTTATAATCATGTTGTTAATTCTACCAGGAACGGTTTGGGGGGCTGATGCTGATTCTGACAGAACAACTCTCCAAGGCATCAAGGGAGTTTTTGTGTCAATCAAGAATATAGAACCGGAAATTGAGAAAGATGGTCTGACCAAAAGCCAGATACAGACTGATGTTGAGCTAAAACTCCGCCAATCTGGATTAAAGGTATTATCTGATAAGGAGCTATTAAAAACGCCTGGAATGCCAACACTTAAAGTGTATCCACAAGTTTTTAAAAGTTCACAAAAATTTTACGTTTATAAAATTAATGTGAGATTGTTTCAATATGTTTATCTTCAACGAAACGGTCAGGGAATTTTAGCCCCAACATGGTCTTTAGGTCATCTTGGAATAAGTACAGATGTTAATTATATAAGAAATCAATCAAAAGACTATGTCGATAAATTTATCAACGCATGGCTGTCCGTAAATCAGAAGAAATAAGAACAAGAAGGAGATTTTAATGAATACGATTGTATGGTCAACTTTAATAACTGCTTTAGCCACAGTCGCCATAGCCATTTTTACCTATGTGAATTATCAACTGGCTTCAAAGATTCAAAAACAGGATAAAGAATATCGTCAACAAATTAGTGACTTGTATCAGGCGATAGTAATTTCAAATATATTGTCCGACCCTGAAGCAAGGCTTGGCAATATAAAATTAGATAACAATATTGAAGCATTTAAGAAATTGTATAAAGGCGATACACCTATCTTTGATTAAAGCATTGGTTTGAGAACTATGACGTGAAACAGTTGTAAATTTATTATAGACGGCTCTACGTGCCGTATTTTCGCATAACTTTTTTTCCGAATAGCACGCGACAAGGGTAAGACAGAAGTAAAATAAAAAGGGGGCTACGATGGCAGTAAAAGTCAGAGAAAAACTAAAAGACTCCGGTGAATGGTGGATATTTATCAACCATCATGGAAAACGGAAGTCGAAGAAGATAGGTAAAGATAAAAAAATTGCTCTTGAAGTTGCTGAAAAGATCAAGGCAAAGCTGGTTCTTAATGAATTGAGTATAGAAAAGATTAATTCAAAATGTCCGACCTTTAAAGAGTATGCCGAGATGTGGTTATCCCTTCCACATGAGCGAAAAGAATCTACTCAAAAGAATTATAGGAACTATTTGAGGAAATATGTTTATCCCTATATCGGAGAAATTCAAATTGACAAGATCGGTAAAAAGGATTTCAAACTGATGTTTGATAAGATTGCGATTAAAGGTCTAACAATCTCAACTTGTCGGACATTCAGGATACCTACAAGTGGCGTTTTAGATCATGCCGTTGATACTGAATTGATAGAGGTGAGCCATTTAAAAAATATAAAATTTGGCAAGAATAAAGTTAAATATAAGGTGAATCCATTAACAGAAGAAGAAACCATATCATTGCTTAACGAGATGCTCAATTATAAAGATGGTAATTTTTATCCGCCTTTACTTTGTTTATTAAGAACGGGGATGCGTATCGGTGAGCTTCAGGCTTTAACGTGGAATGATGTTGATATTGAAAACAGGCTAATTGAGATCAATAAGACTTGGTGGCGAGGTACTATCACAAAGACTAAGAATAGCAAAAACCGAAAGGTTGATATGTCCAGACAGCTTGCAGAGGTGTTAAGAGAGGTAAAACATAATCTATGGAAGAAGTATGCTTGAAAAGATGTTCCTCAATGGGTGTTTGCAGGGCCGAGGGGTAATGTACTTTGTCTTCCTGTATTCAGAGATTCTTTAGAACGATGCCTGATGACCGCGGGGTTGCACATATCCGAATACATGATCTAAGACATACCTATGCTGCCATAAGACTTTTAAAAGGACATAATATCGGAGATGTGAATTATCAGTTTGGACACGCCGACATATCTACTACATACAATATTTATACTCATTGGATTCCTGGCAAGTTTAAAGCAGAGGTTGACGAATTGGACTTGCACACAAGCGCACCCTATACGCACCCTGAGGACAAGGGTGTTGCCATAAAATAGGTGATATTAATATCTTGTGGAATTACTTGTAATTTTCA
>JARRKF010000290.1:0-3173 GCA_037388405.1 Ignavibacteriaceae bacterium
ATCATTTTGATTATCACTGTATGAATTTACATTCTGACCAAGTAAAGTAACTTCTTTAAATCCTCTATCTGATAATTGTTTTACTTCTTCCACAACAGAATCGAGCGAACGACTTCGTTCTCGTCCTCTTGTAAATGGCACGACACAGAATGTGCAGAACTTATCACATCCGCGCATAACAGAAATCCACGCCTGCAAGCCATCTTCCCTGTGTGGTAAAATATCATCGTAAGTTTCTGTTTTAGATAGCTTAACCCCGATTCCTTTATCACCATTGAAAGCAATATCCATAAGCTCAGGTAATCGGCGGTATTCATCAGGACCAACTACTACATCAACAATTTTCTTTTTCTCAATAAGATCTTTTCGCAATCGTTCTGCCATACAACCGAGAACACCAACAATCAAATCGGGTTTGTTGTCTTTAATCGTCTTAAAGTTTCCAAGTCTACCGTAAATTCTTTGCTCGGCATTTTCTCTTATGCTGCATGTGTTAACTAAAATAACATCAGCTTCTTCTGCGTGCCTGGTTAATCCATAACCATTATTCTGCAGTATGCCGAGCACTATTTCAGTGTCTGCAAGGTTCATCTGGCAACCGTAAGTTTCTATGTAAACTTTGTTTTTGGTCATAATCGCTTAAATAAGTACGGTCAAATATAAATTAATGAAGCCTGCGGTTCAATCTAAATGAAGATATTAAGGATTAGTGCCTGAAATGATTAGTTTGAAGATAGTGCATAAAGAACAATATTGAGGATAAGAAAGCCAATTGTCCCGTAAATAATATTGAACAGAATTTTTTTCATTTTATGATCGCGGCGAATGTCTCTCTCCAGCTTATTCCGACCATTGAATTTTGCGAATCCTAATATCATCTCTTAATTTCTTCCCGTTTGAATTATTAAAATTTTCTCGAGTCCAACCTAATTAATTTTCTGATTTAAATCATAGTCAATCTTTGTGCCTAACATTTCTTTTAAATTCTTTTAGTCTAGAGACAAATTTATTTTATAAGAAGAAAATATTTTTTATTTAGTTCATTCTTACATGCAAGTGCGACAAATGGGACAAAATTATTTTCAATAAAAACCCCTCCGAAGAGGGGTCGAACGATCAGAAATTCATTTCTATTTAATCAATGTTATCTTCTTAACTTCAGAAAATTGACCTGCATCAAGCTTATAGAAATAAACACCGCTGTTAAGATTGCTTGCATCAAAATTAATTGTGTGCAAACCTGATTCGGTGAATCCGTTTACAAGTGTTCTTACCTCCTGTCCGAGTGCATTGTATATTTTCAATGTTACTAAAGAGCTTTGAGGAATTGAGAACCTAATTGTAGTACTTGGGTTAAAAGGATTTGGGTAATTCTGATACAATACAAATTCCTTTGGAATAAAATCAAATTCTACTTCTATTTCATTTGAATATTCAAATGTTCCATCAAAATCAATCTGCTTCAGCCGGTATTTGTAGGTTCCTGTTTTAACATCTTCATCAATGAAAGAATAAGACTTTGGTTCTGTAGTCGTTCCAAACCCAGGAACAAAACCTAGCTTCTCCCATTCTGACTCCTGAATTCTGTCTTCTGACTTCTTGCGATAAATCTCAAACCCCGAGTTGTTTGCTTCTGTTGCGGTTGTCCAATCAAGTCTTACATTATAATTCAGTAAAGTCGCAATAAATGAAATTAACTCGACAGGTGAAGCCCCATTAAAATCAATCAACATTTTTAGTCTATTAAATATCACCGGATCTTGAACAATAAAACTGCCTGTATCCGCAATGGGAACATTTATAAACGATCCATTTATAATGTCCTGTAATACTCCAGTAATATTTTCAGGTAAATCCCAACTGATTTCTATTCCATAATTGTCGGTTTTTTGATAAGATAGTCTATATTCCTTTTGACCCGAAAAAGAAGCAGATTCGTGGCGATAATCCTTCCAGGAATTGTAATATCCGGAAAAGTTATTCTCCGGTAGGACAAACCTTGCATCAAATACACCCGGTGGTGGAACGGGTGGAATATCGTGTTCATCCAGTATAATATCTATACCATCAGTAGCTACAGTATCAAGACCGAAATACATCTTTCGATTTATGGGTCCGCTGGCTACTGTTATCATTCCTTCAATACTTGGAACTAAAGGTTGATTTGAAGCATATAATATTTGAGGAGAGCCAGGTACATTATTAAAAATTCTTATAGTGGTAAATTGAAATCCCGTAGCATTTTCTAGAGTTATATTAAAATACCCCATTGAACCGGGTGAAACAGTAATAGGAAATGAATTTTGATCGAAATTATAGTTGCTATTTGATGAAGTCGCGCTGTTAATTACTAAGTCCTCATAGTTACTCGGATTCGTTACCCAGAAATCGGCTGACCCGGGGAGAGATCCAAATAAAATTGATGAAGGATAAATCAAAATTTGTGCATCCGAATACACTGAAGACACTGTGAGCGATGAAGGAGAACCGACAGCGTTATGAGTAAATTCTATTATTCCTTGCTGAATTGTATCGGCAGAAGTATAATAAACCCTAAGTGTTAGGGAAGATTGTGGCTCAATAGTAAGTGGGAGTGAATCCGGATAAATAGCAAAATAACTATTTGACGAAGTAATGTTTTGAATATATAGTGTATTTAATAATCCTTCGTTTGTGATTGTAACGGGTAGGCTGTCTGTATATCCTGCGGTTTGCTGTATAAAAATTAATGGATCAGGAGATATTTCAAATACAGGTCCTGGTTGAATTCCAGCAGGAGCTGAGACATTCAGGTTCGTAGGCGAACCGAAAGCATTGTGCGTAAACTGGATTGTCCCTTGCTGGGCTGTTGCTGCTGATACATTTTTTACCTGGAAAACTTGCGATGCTGATGGTGGTATATTAATTGGAGTTAAATTTGGTGTGATTGTGAAGTAGCTGTTTGATGAAACAATATCAGATATGGTTAGTGTGTTTGTAATGCCAAAATTAGTTACCGTTACTGACAAACTTGTATCGCTACTAAGTGGTATTTGTGGAAAGTTCAAAGAATAAGTAGAAAGACCAAATATTGGACCTCCAGGTTCTCCACCAATATCGTTATACTGCATATTCAAAAACGCTCTGGAAAATATAGCTGTGTAACTTCCTGGAATTGTTGCAATTCCTTGCCC
>JARRKF010000291.1:0-1826 GCA_037388405.1 Ignavibacteriaceae bacterium
ATTTTCCATTTTGCTTCCAAGGTCAATTGCCTTTTCCATTGTCGTAATTGCATCAGATTTTTTATTCATCTTTGCAAAGTACTGAGCGAGTACTCTCAGGTTCCAGTAGTTTTCATCAATTAATGTTGAAGCTTGTATCCACCTCAATCCCTCGTCCATATTAATGTTCTGCTGCAAACAATAATTTGCTGCTGACATTAGCGATCCCCAATCTGCGGAATTGCGAGCACTTTTTAATGTTAATTCTTTTGTGTTTACCTCAACTTTAAATGGCACCTTCAGGTTTTCCCAGATGAGATTAACATTTGCTGAGTTATCAGTCATATCAGTAATGGTGAACGCCATTCTTTCTGTAAAAGGATTCGATTCCGGTTTAACTTTAATTCTTAATGCATCTTTTTTCTCATCGTAAGTCATCGGATCATCAACTTTAGTATCCTTACTGAAAATAATTTCCCATTCGTTCTCGCCAGGGATTATATGTATGCCATAGGTTCCTGCAGGTAGTTCGTTTCCATTTACCTTTACAGGATCGCTAAATGTAATTGATGTAACTTCGTTTGCTCCGGTTCGCCAGATTTTTCCGTAAGGAACAAGATTACCCCAGATCTTTCTTCCTTTAACGCCAGGTGAGCTGTAATCAACGGTGATTTTGGTTATTCCAACATATTGAGAAACGGTTGCATCGGGACTTGGTCTTGGTGGTCTGAATTCCTGCCCGAATGCAGTTAATGATAAAATGAAAATAAGAACCACAGAAAGTTGAATTAGCTTTAGCATCTGCTTGCCTCCTTTGTATTATTTGATAAAGAAATGTTTAATTATAAATTTGGTTCGGAAGTTATAAAGCGAATTCAATATATACAATGGAATTTGATCAAAAAAATATTAACGAAGTAAATCAGAGCTTAAAAAAAGCAGAATCATATACTACCTGGGAGAAAATTAAAAGATGGATTCCGTCTATAATTATTCTTCCGATTGTAATAATCTGGATTGTTAACCGCGGAGAGTATGGTTTACTTGATAACATAGATCTTGTAATTCATGAAGCCGGACATTTCTTTTTTTCTTTCTTTGGAAAATTTATTTATACGCTCGGTGGAACATTAATGCAGATTATTTTGCCTTCGATTATTGCCTTATTTTTCTTAAGAAATAATTACAGAACAGGGGTTCAGTTCGGGTTGCTCTGGCTTGGACAAAACTTCATTAACATTAGTGTATATGCAGCCGATGCACAAGCGAGAAAAATTCCGCTGCTTGGGGGAAATAAGGTTTACCACGATTGGCATTACATTTTGGGAGAATTAGGAATACTAGAGTACGATCAGATAGTAGGTTATACTTTTGTTGGTATTGCAATTGTTATTTTTGCGGTAGCTGTTTTAATGCCTCTTTTAACTCACGATTAAGTTGTATTTTTTCTCTTCAATAAAATATCATAGATGCCCAAACTAATTTTTATATTATTACTAATATTGACTGCTCGAATACTTGCGCAAGCGGATTCTGTTATTTCTTATTATAACAACGGGAATATAAAATCTATTATTCGTGTTACTGATAAAGTTCGTGATGGTGAAGCAGCATTCTACTGGGAAAACGGAAAACTTAAGGAAAATCTCAGTTACGTAAATGGAAGAGTTGAAGGTTTGGTTCGAAGGTATGATGATAATGGTATCCTTAGAGAGATGTTTACAATTGAAAACGGAAAAAGAGAAGGACCGACATCATTATTTGACAGCACAGGAACCTATCTTAAGGACGTTGATTATGAAGAGGGAATAATGGTGGTTGATAAAATTGTTCTTGATACAGGTATC
>JARRKF010000291.1:1837-5004 GCA_037388405.1 Ignavibacteriaceae bacterium
AAAATGAAAATGATTCCTCTAATGCTCTTGCACTTAAACCTCCGGTAAAACTTAAGAAGAAAAAAACTAATAATGATTTGCTGCCTCCAGTTATTGAGGAAGAAAAAAACTATGAAGACGATCCGGCATTTTATAAAACAGTAGAAGTGATGCCAGAGCCTTTCGGGGGAATGGAAGCGATATATAAAAAAATTGGTTATCCTGAAGAAGCAAAGGACAATGATATTGAAGGGGTTGTTAGCGTGCTGACATTCATTGACAGAGACGGAGAAGTAATTGATGCACAGGTGGTTCAGGGGATTGGTTATGGATGCGATGAAGCAGCAAGACTTGCAATATTATATCATCGTTTTAAACCGGGTTTGATAAAAGGACAAAAAGTTAAAGTCCAAATGGAAATACCGATTGAGTTTAAATTGAAAAAAGAAGATTAGTTAATCCTCTTTAACTTTAAATCGGAAACTTTCCAGAATCGGTCTCAGGTTATTCTCTTCCTTAGAAACATCAACTGTGTAGTTGCTGAACTCTCTTCTGATTGGATATTCTTTTCTAAGTCTGTCAAAATAATTTGGTTGCTCATCATTATTGTATCTGGAAGTTTCTCTTAACCTTATGACATCACTTTCTAAATTATAAATTGAAGAAAACAATTTGTAAAGCTTTTCTTCATCAGTTTTTCCATCAGGAATTTTCAAGACTGTCTGCTCAATTTTTGGAAGAACAGGCTGCCAGTCAGGATCTTTCGTTAAATGTTTACAAAGTCCATTGTAAATCATTTTAGTACCATTAACTTTTCCTTCAAATGAATAACCGGCTATATGTGGTGTTCCAACTCTTACTTTATCTAATAGCTTATTATTTATTGATGGCTCATTTTCCCAGACATCAAGAATCAAATTAAGATTCCTTTTATTAATTTCTTCAAGAAGAGCATTGTTATCAATTACAGGTCCACGGGATGTATTTAAAATAATTCTGCCCGATTTTATTTTTTTCAGATTCTCTTTGTTTAAGAGATGATATGTTTTGTCAATTCCCTCTTTATTAAGTGGAACGTGAAAAGTTATAATATCGGCTGCGAGTATTTCATCCAGAGTAACATAATTTTTACCGCTTCCTTTTCTTTCGAGCGGTGGATCGTTTTTTAGCACTTTCATTCCAATTGATTCTGCAAGTTTTACAACCCTGCTTCCTATATTTCCAATCCCTACAACACCTATCTTTTTATTGTTCAAAGAAATATTTTCTACTGTAGCAACTTTTAGTAAAGCGGTGAAGACATACTCAGCAACCGAATCAGCATTACAACCTTTTGCATCAGCAAATGCAATTTTATTACTTTTAAGATAATTTAAATCGATATGATCAGTTCCAATTGTTGCAGTTCCTACAAATTGTATTTTGCTGTTTTTAAGAAGTTCCTGATTTACTTTTGTGATAGAGCGAACTATTAATACATCCGAGTCTATAACCTCATGATTCGTAATTGACCTCCCATTAAGAAGCTTAACTTCTCCGAACCCGGAAAAAGCTTCCTTTGCAAAAGCTATATTTTCATCAACTATTAATTTCATTCTCTTCTTTAAAAATGATTACAAATTTAGCCAATTAAATATCAATTGCACTTTAGATTGATTGGTAGTTTGAATTGCATTTACATAATTAACGAATTATTTTTGCTTCGTCTTAAATATAATTTACTTCATATTAATGTAAAAAATTCATCAAAAACAATCGGGAGGAATTTCCTATGCTCAGCAAATTGCTTATGCCCGAAATAGAATCTCTTATTGCTGAGAGACAACTTAGCATACTGAAGGAAATCCTCAGCGATTGGTCACCTGCCGATATTGCTGACCTAATAATAGATTTACCAGAACAAGATAAAGTTGTGGTTTTCCGTGTACTCAATGTAGACCTTGCTGCAGATACATTTGAGCATCTTGAATTCGACACACAGGAAGCTCTCCTTAAAGCAATGGGGAATGAAGAAACTTCAGCAATACTCAATGATATGTCTCCTGATGACAGAACAGCACTCCTTGAAGAACTACCGGGAACATCTGCAAAACGTTTAATCCAATTGCTGTCAGCCGATGAAAGGAAAGTTGCACAAAAACTTTTAGGCTATCCGGAAAATAGTGTCGGTCGTTTAATGACTCCGGAATATATTGCCGTTAAAAAGGATTGGACAATTGCAGATACTTTGGATTACATCCGTAAAAACGGTCCGGACAGCGAAACCCTTAATGTTATTTATGTTATTAATGATAAAGGTGTTTTAATAGATGACATTAGAATAAGAGAAGTTATTCTTTCATCTCCGGACAAAAAGATTAGCGATTTGATGGATGAAAACTTTATTGCGTTGAATGTTCATGATGATCAGGAACAAGCTGTTGAAGTATTTAAAAAATATGACCGCATTGCATTGCCTGTAGTAGATAATTCAGGAATATTAATTGGAATTGTAACAGTTGACGACGTACTGGATGTTGCTGAAGAAGAAGCTACGGAAGATATTCAAAAATTGGCCGCAGTTGAAGCTCTGGAAGAATCTTATTCAAGCGTTTCTATTCCGGTTATGCTGAGAAAGCGAGGCAGCTGGCTTGCGCTTTTATTTGTTGGAGAAATGTTCACAGCTTCTGCAATGGCGCTATTTGAGAATGAAATAAGTCGAGCAATTGTGCTGACACTTTTTATTCCTTTAATAATTTCAAGTGGTGGTAACTCGGGCTCCCAGGCTGCAACCCTAGTAATTCGTGCTCTTTCTCTAGGAGAAATTACGCTAAAGGATTGGTTTTTTGTTTTCAAGAGAGAATTAATAACTGGTCTGGCACTAGGTGTAATTTTAGCTATAATAGGTTTTTTAAGAATTACAATATGGGAGTCAGTTTCGAATGTTTATGGGCAGCATTGGTTTCTTATTGGAATGACTGTTGCAGCTTCATTAATTGGTGTGGTGTTGTGGGGAACAATTTCGGGTTCAATGCTGCCAATTATTTTAAAGAAACTTGGTCTGGACCCTGCAACATCTTCTGCTCCATTGGTTGCCACAATGGTTGATGTTATCGGCCTGATAATTTATTTCACAGTCGCAATTGTTATTTTAACAGGGACGTTATTATAATCTTGAATGAACAAATCGGTAATCGATAAAATCTTAT
>JARRKF010000292.1:0-3160 GCA_037388405.1 Ignavibacteriaceae bacterium
AAGGTGACATTTTCTTCCCGGAATTCAGTAAAGATAAATGGGAGAAAATTTCAACAGAAGACAGAGAGCAGTTTGAAATAGTAAGATATATTAAGAAGAATGGCAAAACGAATTAAAATATTACCTGATAGTATTGCAAGTAAAATTGCTGCTGGAGAAGTTGTACAAAGACCTGAATCAGTAGTTAAAGAGCTGATGGAAAATTCTATTGATGCCGGAGCAAAAACTGTTGAAGTAATTATTAAACATGCTGGAAAAAATTTCATTCAGGTCTGTGATGATGGCATAGGAATGAGTGAAGAAGATTTAACTCTTTGCATTCAAAAACATGCTACAAGTAAGATAGAAGCATTTGAAGATCTTGAAGCGATAAAAACTCTTGGATTCAGAGGCGAAGCTTTAAGTTCAATTGCAGCGGTGAGTCAGATAGAAATACGAAGTGAAACAAGAGAAGATGAAGTAGGAACTCTTCTAAAGAATGATGAGGCTGGAAATTTCAAAATTGACAAAGGATCATTTCCTAAAGGAACTTGTGTAACGGTTAAAAATCTTTTCTTTAATGTTCCTGCAAGAAGAAAATTCCTTAAAACCGATACAACTGAATTCAAACACATTGTAGATACTTTTAACAGAATGGCTCTTGGTCATCCCGCATTAATATTCAAACTTTATAACGGAGTTGATCCTGTATTTGAATATCAATCAGGTGAATTGGAAGAAAGAGTAAAGCAGGTTTTTGCAGAGAATATGCCGGATGCTCTTATTCCGGTAAAAGAGACCACCGAACTTATTAGTGTTCTCGGATATGTTGGAAAGCCAAGTCTTTTACGGAAAAGTAAAGGAGATCAATATTTATTTCTAAATTCAAGATATATCATTAATAAAAATATTAATCATGCAGTCTTTACAGCATATGAAAATATTCTTGAAAAGGGTGATTATCCATTCTTTCTTCTTTATCTTCAAATTGATCCGGAAAGAATTGATGTAAATATTCATCCTTCAAAACTCGAAGCAAAGTTCGATGATGAGAAAGACGTTTATAATTTTGTTCTTTCCGTAGTAAGAAAAAGTCTTGGTTCTCACGATCTTGTGCCTTCGATGGTTTTTAGTGAAGATGATTCGCCGGAGGAAAAATTAGTGGTTGATAAATTTCAACCTGTTAATAAAGGCGATTTCAGCGACAGACCAAATCGGCAGAGATTTAAACACGATGTTAAAAGATATTCAGATGAAGAAATTGATTTGTTGTTTGGTAATATAACCGATGAGTTCGTTACAAAAACTGAAGATGGAACTGTATCAAAACCTTTTAGTGAAAAAGAGCAAAAAGAAATTCCACATGAAAAAATTGAAAGGGAATCAGTTGAAAAATCTGATGAATCACCTTTCATTATTCAGCTTCATAATAAATACATTCTTTCTCAAATTAAATCCGGATTGATGATTATCGATCAGCACGTTGCTCACGAAAGAATTTTATACGAGAAAGCATTGAATAGATTAGATACAGATATTCCTTTTTCTCAGCAGCTTCTATTTCCCAAAAAAGTAAAAGTTGATGCTGCACGATTAGCTTTATTAAAAGAGCTTGAACCTTATTTAAGTCGTCTCGGATTTCAATTAAAATTTTTAAATAAAGATTCTGTAAAAATCGAAGGTGTTCCTGATGATGTGAAGAAAGGTAAAGAAGAACAAGTTCTTTTTGATCTGCTTGAAGAATATTCAGTTAACGAAAGTGAAAAACATCTTGAGCAAAAAGATAACGTTGCAAAGTCTTATTCGTGTAAAACAGCTATTAAAGCAGGAGATAAACTTGATGAAAGAGCAATGAGACTATTGATTGATCAGCTATTCGCGACATCAATGCCGTATGTTTGCCCGCACGGCCGACCGATTGTTGTAAAAATTTCGTTAAATGAGTTTGACAGAAGATTCGGTAGAACTTAAATTTAAAATAGTAGTTTAAATTTCATCTAATTAAATGAAAGAAAATTTATGATCGATAAAAAATATTTAGAAAAAAGAGCTGAGTACGATGAAAAAGTAAAGTCATCAAAAACTACAGGTATGAAGTTTACATCTGTAAGTGGTGAAAAAATAGAAACTCTTTACGGTCCTGATGACGTTGAAAATATTAATTACTTAAGTGATATTGGCTTTCCCGGTGAATACCCTTACACAAGAGGAATTCATCCGAATGGTTACAGAGGCAGAATTTGGACGATGAGACAGTTTGCAGGATTCGGAACTCCTGAAGATACGAATGAGAGATATCATTATTTATTAAAAAGAGGACAGACTGGTTTATCTGTAGCATATGATCTGCCAACGTTAATGGGTTGGGATGCAGATTCTGCTTTAAGCGAAGGTGAAGTAGGAATTTGTGGCGTTGCGGTTTCTTCAATAAAAGATATGGATATTCTTTTCGATAAAATTCCTCTTGATAAAGTTTCAACATCAATGACGATCAATTCTCCTGCAGCAATGATTTTTGCAATGTATCTTGCAGTCGCAGGAGAAAGAAATATTGATTTCAAAGAACTCCGGGGAACATTGCAGAATGATATTTTAAAAGAATACATCGCTCAAAAAGAATACATTTATCCACCAAGACCATCAATGCGAATTATTACTGATATGATTGAATTCTGTACGAATGAAGTTCCTCAGTGGAATCCGGTTTCAGTTAGTGGTTATCATATCCGTGAAGCTGGTTCTACTGCTGTTCAGGAATTGGCTTATACTCTTGCAGATGGTTTTGCTTATATAGAAGCCTGTATTGAACGAGGACTTGATGTTGATGCATTCGCACCTAGGATCTCATTTTTCTTTAACTCACATCTGGATTTCTTTGAAGAAATTGCCAAGTATCGCGCAGCACGAAGAATTTTTGCACGAAGGATGAAAGAAAAATATGGAGCAAAAAATCCTCGCTCCTGGTGGATGAGATTTCATACACAAACTGCCGGTTGCACACTGACTGCGCAGCAGCCTGAGAATAATATTGTACGAACTGCATTTCAAGCTTTAGCTGGCGTGCTGGGAGGAACTCAATCATTACATACGAACTCAATGGATGAAACACTTGCTCTTCCGAGTGAAAAAGCAGTAAGGATTGCGTTGCGCACACAACAATTAATTGCTTATGAAACTGGAG
>JARRKF010000293.1:0-4110 GCA_037388405.1 Ignavibacteriaceae bacterium
CGTACGACTCTGGATTGTTCAGAGATAGCTGACATAATCGCCTGTCTTATCCACCAAACAGCATAAGAAATAAATTTGAAGCCACGAGTTTCATCAAACAGTTTTGTTGCTTTTATTAATCCAAGGTTTCCTTCATTTATCAAATCTCCAAGTGTTAGTCCCTGGTTTTGATAAAGTTTAGCAATAGAAACAACAAACTTAAGATTCGCCTTAATCATTCTGTTTTGAGCTTCAAGATCTCCCTCTCTTATTTTTACTGTAAGATCAAATTCTTCTTCCGGTGAAATAAGCTTATACTTGCTTATTTCGGTCAAATACTGTTTTAAAGAACTATCCAAATTATATCTTGCCCCTCTTACCTGATTCATAACTTGTTCATTCATTTTCTTTTTCCTGAGTTTGTTGATTAATTGACAATCGAATTATAGATAATCGATTAGTAATCAGGTATAGGAGAGATTGTGAAAAAAATGTAAACATTAGATGGTTAAACTGTAGTTATTTTTACTACAGAGTCTTGTGTAGTAGTATAAAACAACTATGATATAGTGATATATTTTAGATAAATAAATTTATACTACCAACAATTATTAGGCACTATCAACAAGTAAATTTTTCTTTTACTTGCCTAAGCTTAGTGCTTGCTTTGGTATGTATGATGTACTTTGTTTTTTAGCGCATTATTATGTATATACTTTCTAATAAGAGATAAATAACGAAAAGGTAAGCGATGTATATTGCAATCATTCTTGTTCTTCTCGGAATAGCCGGCATATTTATTATCTCAGGTTTAAGAAATAATAATAGTTCAAGAATTATAACAGGAGTTTTAATTGGTCTTTTTACGATTGGATTTTTTTGGTTTATGGACTTTTGGGGAGATATGCTTTGGTTTGATGCGCTTGGCTTCAATGACAGATTCTGGACTTATCTGCTTGCACAATCAATAACCGGAATTGTTGGAGCTTTTCTTTCTCTCCTAATTGTTACAGTTCTGATTTATTCAATTCCTTCTAAAGGAAAATATATTAAAAAAATTGCACAAGGACTCGGATTTATAATAGGAGGTGCATGGGGATTTTCAAATTGGGAAGTTATTTTAAAATTCTGGTTTAGAGAAATAAATACTTGAGCCGTTTTCATTTAATGTACTCAGAGACTGGAGTTGTGCGCGGACCTGGCTGGACCGATGTAAATATTCTTCTTCCTGCTTATAATATAATTATTGTTCTGATGATTATTATTGGAATCTTATTAATTGTTAAACCATTTAGAAAATTCCTTCAAAAAATTTATGTAAAGATGGGAATTAAAAACACATACAATGAACAATCGATCTATGTTATTACAGTAATTTCCATCCTCATTATCTGGTTCATAGGATTAACTGTTATACCTGGATTATTTCAATGGCTTAGAGTTCAACCAAATGAAATTACTTTTGAAAAACCTTATATAGAAAATAATATTAAACTTACAAGGTTCGGATTTAATCTACAGAATATTGATGAAAGAGAATTCCCTGCAAATGAAGTGTTCAATAAAGAAATTGTGGAAAGAGATAAAGCTACATTCGATAACATAAGACTATGGGATTGGAGGGCGCTTGATGCTGTTTACAAACAGTTTCAGGAAATTAGACTCTATTACGAATTTAAAGATGTCGATATCGATCGATACACAATTAACAATCGCTACAGAGAAGTAATGGTTTCTGCAAGGGAAATGGAACCTTCTAATCTTCCCCAACAGAGCCAGACGTTTGTAAATAAGAGATTTAAGTACACTCACGGATATGGAATTACTCTCACAACAGTTAATGAATTTACATCAGAAGGACTACCAAATCTGTTAATAAAAGATATTCCCCCAAAAAGTAAATATCCTGAACTCGATGTTAAGCAGCCGCAAATTTATTATGGTGAGCTAACTAATTCATATGTAGTTGTAAATTCTGATGAACCTGAATTTGATTATCCGAGCGGTGAAAAAAATGTTTATATAAAATATCCCGGGAAAGGTGGAGTTCAGATATCTAACATCTGGAGAAAATTTTTGTTCGGTTGGAAATTTGACGGGACAAGTTTTTTCTTTTCAAGCTATCCAAATCCTGAAAGCAGAATAATGTTCCATCGTCAAATAGAAGAAAGAGTAAAAACTCTTGCTCCGTTTCTAACATTTGATAATGATCCATATATAGTTCTTGCAAATGATGGTAAACTATATTGGATAATAGATGCTTATACACAAAGCAGCTATTTCCCCTACAGCGAGACTTACAATTCATACGAAAATATTAGTTATACAGAAGGAGACCAAAAAAGAACAATCACCTCACATACTTCTCCGGAATTGGATGGAGCTAATTATGTCCGCAATTCAGTTAAAGTTATTATAGATGCTTTCAATGGTTCAGTTGATTTTTATATTTATGATGATAATGATCCCATAATAAAAGTCTGGGACAAAATCTTTCCGGGTTTGTTCAAAAAGAAAGAAGAAATGCCGCAGAGCTTGAGGAAACATGTTCGGTATCCAATAGATTTTCTACTTGCACAAGGTCTCATCTATGCAAAATACCATATGACTGACCCAACAGTTTTTTATAACCAGGAAGATCTTTGGATTCGAGCAACAGAAAAATACTATAACAATGTTCAGCCGGTAAATCCATATTATATAATCTGGGAACGTCCTGATACTGACAAACCAGAATTTGTATTAATTCTTCCCTTCACTCCTAAAAACAGACAGGTATCAATCGGTTGGATAGCTGGCATGTGCGATGGTGAAAATTACGGAAAATTTCTTGCTTATAAATTTCCACAAGAAAAACGTGTACTCGGTCCGCAGCAAGTTGAAACTAAAATTGATCAGGATAGTTATCTATCTGGTCAATTATCTCTATGGGACCAAAGAGGTTCAAATGTAATTCGTGGTAATGTTCTCGCAATTCCTGTTGAACAAACAATAATTTATGTAGAACCAATTTATCTTCAGGCAGAAACTGCTGCTTATCCTGAACTTCGTCTTGTTGCGGTTATGCACGACGATAATTTAAGTTATGCAGAAAACTTCAAAGATGCTTTGGAAGGCTTATATGCTGAAACTCCGGTAAAGAAAGAAATAACAGGTAAGGAAAAAGTTACGAAGGAACAAACACCAATAGATGATTTAATTCACAATGCCAACGAAGCATTCGAAAACTACTTGAAATTTCAGGGCGAAAAGCAGTTTACTAAGGCGGCGACGGAACTTGAGAAGCTTCAAAAATATTTGAATGAATTATCAACCAGAACCAGCACAAATCTTAATCCAACAACTAAGTAATCTTTTTAATTAAGGGAAAAAGGTCATGTATTTATCATTGATCTTTCTAAAAGAAAAAATAGTTAATGAAGCTTTCTAAATTCATACAACCTTTAAACTTTAAATCTATTCTTTTTAATCTCTGCAATCTGTTAAAGCTTCTTTCAATAATACTGATTATACCATTTGCTGTCTCACTCATAGCAAGTGAATTTAATTATACAGTGATCCTTGCAATTATTTGTACAGTTTCATATCTGATCGGTTACGTCGGAAAATTTATTTACGCAGATGACCTTTCCAAAAAAGATGGATTAATTGTAACCGCACTCGCCTACTTACTTTTTAGTATCGTTACTGCATTTGTTTTTTTACCAGTAACAAATTATTTAAATGGATTTTTCGAATCAATTTCAGGTTTTACAACTACCGGCCTGTCCGTTCTTAATCCCGATAAGCTACCAGATACTTTGCTATTTATTCGTGCTTACAGCCAGTGGATTGGGGGAGCAGGAATTATAATTTTAACCCTCGTTATTTTATCAGGCCCGGGCACAAGTGCACTTAAATTATATTCTTCTGAATTTGGAAAAGAAAATCTTGTTGGGAATGTAAAGAATACCGGAATTATAGTTTTAAAGATTTATTCAATTTTAACTGCAGCAGGTTTTATACTTTACATTATTTCAGGCGTAAACTTTTTCGAAGCAATTTTATTGGTCTTATCAACTATTTCAACCGGAGGATTCGCACCACATTCATCAAGCATAAAGCATTACAATTTCATCTTGATCCAGATTG
>JARRKF010000294.1:0-3138 GCA_037388405.1 Ignavibacteriaceae bacterium
GTTCCATCCGGAGATATTCTTCTATAAATAGAAAAGATAGTTCCTATGCTAATGTTTGCATCAATGTTTGATGAACCATCCAGAGGATCAAACAGAAGTACGTATTTTCCAATATTAAATTTTTTAGGAATTTGAATAATGTCTTCCTCTTCTTCTGACGCCATCACACAAAGATGTCCACCGTGATCCATTGCTTTAATAAGCATATCATGTGCTAATATGTCAAGCTTTTTTACCTTCTCGCCATGAACATTGTTATCTCCGGTGAACCCAATTATATCAACTAACCCCGCTTTATTAACTTCAAGTGAAATTACTTTTGCAGCTAGTGACAGATCGTGAAGCAGTTTTGAAAGTTCTCCCGTTGCACCAGGATATTTGCTTTGCTCTTCTATAATGTGGCGGGCAATTGTCATGAATGAAGTAGCCATTTTTCTTTCTCCCTAAAGTTAATGGTTTCAGGATGCTAAAATTTCCTGATCTTTATATTGTAGCTGGTATAATTTATAATAAATTCCCTTTTTTGCAAGCAATTGTTGATGATTTCCTGTTTCTCTTATCTCTCCCTTGTGCAAAACAATGATTTTATCAGCATTTTGAATAGTCGACAGTCTGTGAGCAATAACTATAGCGGTCCTTCCGACGAGTAGTTTTTCGATGGCTTGTTTGATCAAGTACTCGGTTTCAGTATCAATACTTGAAGTGGCTTCGTCCAGAATTAATATTTTAGGATCGTAAGCTAAAGCACGTGCGAAAGAGATTAATTGTTTTTGACCAACGCTTAATGTAGCTCCTCGTTCTTTTACTTCTTCGTTGTATGTATCGGGAAGCTCATCAATAAATTTATCTGCACCCACTACTTTTGCTGCGTTAATAACTCTATCATCACTTATGCCGTCATTATCTAAATTGATATTTGACTTTATATTTCCTGAAAAAAGAAAAACATCCTGCAGAACCATAGAAATGTGTTTTCGTAATTCCCGTTTATCAAGCTTCTCAATATTAATTCCATCAAGAAGTATTTCACCATTATTTATATTATAAAATCGTGTAAGGATATTTATGATGCTGGTTTTTCCTGCACCAGTGTGCCCAACAATTGCAACTGTTTCTCCCGGATTTATACTAAATGAAATATCTTTGAGAACATAATCTTCACCATTATAAGCGAACCAAACATTTTTAAAATCTATGCTTCCTTTTACATTCTCCAGCTTTGTTGGATTTTCAGGATTTCTGATCATCGTTTTGTTATCAAGCAACTTAAAAATTCTTTCAGATGAAGCCATTGCCGTTTGAAGAATGTTGTATTTTTCTGAAAGATCACGAATGGGACGGAAAAACATTTCAGTATATTGAATAAATGCAAATAATACACCAATTGTTAATGTACTCTGAAGTACTTCTCCACCACCGTACCAGATTATCAATCCGATTGCAATTGAACTAAGTAATTCAACGCTGGGATAAAATACGGCGTAATAAAAAACTGATTTAACATTCGCAGTTCTATAATCATTGTTTATGGCTGAAAATCTTTTAAATTCATCATTTTCTTTGTTGAAAATTTGAACGACATTCATTCCCGTTACATGTTCCTGCATATAAGAATTCAATCTTGCTAAATGAAGTCTTACATCTCTATAACTTTCTCTTGCTTTCTTTCTGAAAAGGAATGTTCCGTAAATGAGAACTGGAAGTACAGAAAGAGTGACAAGTGAAAGATTGACATCCATAAAAAACATAAACGCAAGAATCCACAGAATTATAAAAACATCACTGAAAACCATTACAATACCTGACGAGAATAATTCTCCTAAAGCTTCAACATCGTTTGTCGCACGAGTTACTAATCTTCCTATTGGTGTTCGGTCAAAAAATTTTAATGCTAGCTTTTGAATATGATTGAAAATTTGAGTTCTCAAATCGAACAGAGTTTTTTGACCGAGATATTCTGTATAGTATGTAAGCAAATATTGAATTATAGCCTGGAGTAAAAGAGATCCGAATAATAGAAAACCTATCAGCATCAGTCCGTGGTAATCTGAATTGGCGATATACTTATCAACTGCAATCTTTGTAAGATAAGGACGAATAGGACCAAGTGCAGCAACAACTATATTAAGAAGGATTGCAAAGATTACGTAATTCTTGTATGGCTTTACGTAACTTAGCAAACGCTTCATCAACTTGGAATCGTAAGCTTTACCTAGAATCTCTTCTTCGCTTCTGTAGTCGTTGCTCATTTTTAATTCAGTTCTTCAAGTTCTTGTTCAAGTAATTGTTTGTAATGCAGATCAGCGTAAATTCCTCCAACTGCAACAAGCTGCTCATGTGTTCCTTCTTCTGCAATCTTACCTTCGGATAGAACAATTATTTTGTCAGCATCTTTAACTGTTGAAATTCTGTGACTTATAATTATGCTTGTTCTCTCTTTCATAAAACTCTTAAGGTTATTGAGTATTTCTTCTTCAGTATTTGTATCAACAGCCGAGAAAGAATCATCAAGAATTAAAATTTTAGGATCAATTGCCAATGCCCGTGCAAGGCAAGCTCTTTGTTTTTGACCACCTGAGAATGTTATTCCTCTTTCACCCACAATTGTATCATACTTTTGAGGGAATTCCTGCACATCTTTATCAAATTGTGAAATGCCAGCTACTTTGTAAATCTGTGATTGATCAATTTCTCTTCTGCCATATGAAAGATTGTTCATAATTGTATCTGAAAATAAAAATGATTCCTGCTGAACCAATCCAACATTGGTTCTGAGACTATCTAATGGAATATCCTTTACATTTGTTCCATCAATTAAAACTTCCCCGTCGGTACAATCGTAAAGTCGGGGAATAAGATTTATTAACGATGTCTTACCTGAACCAGTATAACCCATTAAAGCTATCGTTGATCCTTTCGCAATTTTTAGATTTACATTTTTTAGTATGTAAGGACTGTTATCATTATATCTGAAAGAAACATTCTTAAATTCAATATCACCTTGAATTGTTTTAATTGAATTATTAGTCTTTTCCGTTTCAGTAATTTGATAAGGTTCTGAGAAAATTTTATTTAGTCGTTTCATACTTGCTTCAGCCTGCTGAATAATATTTATTACCCAGCCGAAAGCGATCATTG
>JARRKF010000295.1:0-3136 GCA_037388405.1 Ignavibacteriaceae bacterium
AAGGGTCGGTTTAATAGCCGACCCTTTTTATGTAATTGCGGTCTTAGAAAAATTGATTATTCCTTATCGCAGCCATTGCTGCTATCTCTTACAAAGCTCTAATATAGGATAAAGATAGTTTTAGTTGATTTCTTAAAAAACATTTCCAAATGTTTTTGTAGTTTGCTCAAAAACCTTTAGGATGTTTTTTATTAAAATCAGTTGCCTCCTGATATTTTTTTGCGAAAGAAATTAGTCTTCCTTCATCAAATAATCTTCCGATAAAAGTAATGCTGGTAGGGGTTCCATCTTTTGAAAAACCATTCGGAAGAACAACACAGGGATGCCCGCTAAGATTTGTAAGCAGTGAAGAATTTCCTTCCCACGAAGGCGCAATAAAAAGATCAATTTGCTTCATTAATTTTCCCATCTGCTGAATTAATAAAAACCTTACTCTGTTTGCGTTAATGTATTCAACTGCTGGAATAAATCTGGATGCACGAAAAATGTTTGGCCAGGCATCTCTTGTCTGTCTTACTAAAAGGTCGTCCCTGTTGCTTCGTGTGAGTTCGTCAAAGGCAGCACCTGCTTCTGCAGAAAGAATTATTGCAAGATCATTCACCGGAAGAGAAGGCAGCTCAATGGGAATTAATTCTGCGCCTAATTCTCTTAATTTAGCAAGCGTTACAGAATCCTGCGAATGAAAATCATAATTTTTATCGAAGTCACTTTTTAAATAACCAATTTTTAATTTGCTAAAATCGATTCCCGGTTGGTAGTTAAACGGAACATCGTACAATGTTTGATCAAATCCATCGGGTCCTTCAATTGCATTAAAGACAATTGCGAGGTCTTCTGCATTTCTGCAAATTGGTCCGATTTTATCCATACTCCAGCTTAATGCCATTGCACCTGTTCTACTTACTCTTCCGTAAGTTGGTCGTAATCCGGTTGTTCCGCAAACAGTAGAAGGCGAAACTATTGACCCCCACGTTTCAGTACCAATTGCGAACGGAAGCAGCCCTGCTGAAACTGAAGAAGCAGAACCGGCAGAAGAACCACTTGAGCCTTGAGTTGTATCCCAAGGGTTTCGAGTCATTCCTCCAAACCAAACATCTCCCATTGCGAGCGCACCCATTGTCAATTTTGCACAGAGAACAGCACCAGCATCTTCAAGCTTTTTAATCACAGTTGCATCTTCATCAATCATCTGATCTTTAAATGGCATTGCCCCCCAGGTTGTTTTGTAATCTTTTGTTGCAAGAAGATCTTTAACACCAAATGGAATTCCGTGCAGCATTCCTCTGTATTTTCCCTCATCAATTTCTTCATCCATTAATTTAGCTTGCTTTAATGCTCGTTCTTCAGTTAAAGTAATTACACAGTGAAGCTCAGGGTCATATTTTTTTAATCTTTCGAGAAAGAATTTTGTCAGCCTGGTTGAGGTAATTTGTTTCGTTCTGATTAACTCAGCCAATTCGCCAATGGAATAAAATGCGAGATCGTTTATATCTTGAGGCAATTTGGTATTGGAATAGTTACTGAACTTAATTTGTTTTTGTTCTTTGGGGAATTCAAATCCAACAGGAATAGGATTAAAAAGAATAGCTGGCGGCACACTATTCTTTAAGTCGATTTCCCTTAAATGTTTATAGTTTACTAGTTGAGAATCGAGATCGCTTAACATGGAATCTCTTTCTGCATCGTTAAACTCAAGCCCGATTATCTTCTCGGCATTTTGAATATTTTCTGTTGTGATTGATTGTGAAAAGGATAAAGAAGTAATAGTAAGAAAAATCGTAAGCGAAAGAGTATAAACTGATTTCATAAAACCCTCATTCAACTTTTATTGATTGATTTTATTTCTAAAGGAAAACTTAATGAAGCTTAATTAGATTTATTTCTTCTCTTGAATTATAGTAGTTTTTCTCGTTTCAAGAAAGCTTACCAGCTTATTTAGTTCGTCTGAAGATAAACTTGGGCCGAAGGGAGGCATATTCTTGCCGCCGTTTACAATTCTTATTTTTAATTGATCGGGAGTTAACCGTTCGCCAACTAATGTTAAGTCGGGTCCTCTTTTACCTCCATATCCGGAAATAGTATGGCAGTAAAGACACGCTTTGTCGTATACAAGATCGCCGCCTTGTTTGGCAAAGTCACTTATGTTGCCAATTACATGAGCGGGTAAAGGTTTTGCTTCAAAATCAGGAGACCAGGGAGACTCAACTCCTTTTGTCCACAAAGTTGCAACCATTGTTATAATAAATATTACTATAATAATTGACCATGGTCTTCGCAACGGACTTCTTTCACCTTTATTAAAAATAATTGGCAACAGAAAAAGAATTAATCCGGCTATTATTGGTCCGAATGCTATTACGTAAGATTCAATTGCAGGAGGCATTAAAGCAAACAAAGCAAATACCCATAAAAAGTACCAATCCGGTCTTGGATTAGAATGAATATTTGCCGGATCGGGCGGGCTACCGATTTTAGGTGCACCGTAAACAACAGCGAGAATCAGAATTACCGCAACAACAACAATTCCGAAAAGCATATCACGCCAGGCTGCATTTGGCCAAAAAGGTACGCCTTTTTTATCAAGCATTTCTTTGTACCAGCTTTTATAAGTTTTTGGATCAACCTTTCTTCCGGATTTCGGTGGTTCTGAAATTCCATTTCGAATTACAAGGAATAAATGCAAACCAATCAGGCCGAACATTAGTGCCGGAATTAGAAAGACATGAAAAGCAAAAAAACGACTTAGAGTCGCACCACCAATTGTCTCTCCTGCAAGTAAAAAGTGAGCTACTGTTGTACCGATAAATGGAAGTCTTCCTGCCTGTTCTGCTAAAACTATTGCCGACCAAACTCCATTACTATCCCAGCGAAGCAATTGTCCTGTAAATCCCATACCCATTGTCAGAGCAAGAAGAATTAATCCTGAAATCCAGCTCATTTCTCTTGGATATTTGTACGCTGCTGCCAGGTAAACTCTGATCATATGAATGCCGACTAGGAGAATCATTGCGGAAGCCCCGAAGTAATGAATTCCCCGCAATATATTCCCAAGCAAGACTTCGTTTGAAATATATTTTAGAGATTCGTAAGCTGTTTCCGAGGTTGGCTGGTAAAGTAGTGAAAGCGCCACACCCGT
>JARRKF010000296.1:0-3727 GCA_037388405.1 Ignavibacteriaceae bacterium
TTATGATCGCGGCGAATATCCCTTTCCAGCTTATTCCGACCATTAAATTTTGCGAATCCTAATATCATTTTTTAATTTTTTCTTATTTGAATTATTAAAATTTTCTCGAACTCAACCTAATTAATTTTCCGATTTAAATCATAGTCAATCTTTGTGCCCATCATTTCTTTTAAAATCTATTAGTCTAGAGACAAATTAATTTTATAAGAGGAAAATATTTTTTATTTGGTTCATTCTTACATGCAATTTCGACAAAAGAGATTGTGCTGCTTTCAATAAAAAACCCCTCCAGGGAGGGGCTTGAATAATCAAGAGTTCATTTCTATTTGATTAATGTCATCTTCTTAACTTCAGAAAACTGACCTGCATTAAGCTTGTAGAAATAAATACCGCTGTTAAAATTGCTCGCATCAAAATTAATTGTGTGCAAACCTGATTCGGTAAATCCATTAACAAGTGTTCTTACTTCCTGTCCGAGTGCATTGTAAATTTTCAATGTTACTAATGAACTCTGAGGAATTGAGAACTTAATTGTTGTGCTTGGGTTAAACGGATTTGGGTAATTTTGAGAAAGTTCAAATTGAACAGGCGCAGTAATATCAACATTAACTTCATTTGAATAAGAGAATGTTCCGTTATAATCAACCTGTTTCAATCTGTATGTATAATTTCCAGAAGTAAGATTACCATCAACAAAATTATAACTTTGTGGTTGAGTAGTAGTCCCATGACCCTGAACAAAACCAATACTTACAAAATCGTTAGTTCCTGTAATTCTTTGAATTTCAAATCCAGAGTTATTTTTCTCAGTTGCAGTTGACCAGTTTAGTGTAACACTATTTTCATTAGCGGTTGCGGTGAATGAAGTCAACTCAACAGGAATTGTTCCCGGTGGTAAGAAATCCGTTGCATAATATCTCGGGAAAACCTGATACCCGCTGTTGTAAGGCGCACTATTATCATACTGGCTTCCGATTCCAATTACATCAGCAGGCCAGCTTGGTTCTGGTTGTCCGTCAATATCAGTATCAGAGTCAATCCTGAATACAACAGTATCTATTCCGTCACTAAGACTAAGATTTGCACTGGTGCCAGCTCCCGGCCATGTTCCAGATACTTTGTTAAGTGAAACAAACCCAACAAGGCTTCCCTCATACATTTCCGGATTCGCAAGATATGCTCCAAGAGTAAGAACAGTATAATTTGTTGTAGGATTACCTGCACTCACGAAAACCCAACCGGTGCTATCAGCAGGAATTATTTCTGTCATTCCATAGTATTGAGAAACTTCACCTGTTATTTGTAATTTATCTCCATAAGCCCAGGTATAAAGCGGAGGACTATACATAAAGATATCAGTACCGGCAGTACCATCATGAATGTAGAATGAATTGTTAGAAGTTTGATAGTTTGGTCCAAAGACAACACCTTCTACTGTAACTGTCTGACCTAATCTATCAGGAACAAAATCCATATCAAGATCTTCGATTGCCTGAGCGATCGTCATTACGGTGGCTCCTGCCCCAACAACTTCAAAGTAATCAAGTCCTATATAATCTGATTCACTTCCGCCCGGACCACCATTTGTGGTGTAATAACGTACTGCAAACCTTACTGTGCCGCTAATAGGAAAATTATAAACATACTGCTGCCAACCGGTTGTTGAACCCGTAAAAGAACCGAGTGGTAAATCAAAAGCTGTATGAGTTGTACCTGCTGTTGAAGATACCCATACTTCTAAAGGATCAGGGTAAGTGCTGCCATCTGGTGATCTTTGCCAAAACTTTAACGTATCTCCGGCTGACACTGTCATTGCAGGTGAAATTAGCCATTGATCAATTAGCAAACCACCATTAAAAGCGCCATTATAATTTTCTCCAAGATAACCGTCTGCAGGTCCTTCGTAAGCTGAAAATACCGTACTATTACCTTGAAATGTGGTAGTAGTTCCCGGACCATCAACATCATCAAAATACCAGCCCCTTGCCTCAATTCCTGCTACAGTATTATCTCCGTTCATATCATCAAGAAATATTGATGTTGAACCATCAGATTGAAGATGAACAGGTGTCCAGGTATCAATCATATTTGTTTTACTAACATTGTTCTGGGCAAAAATAAAGCCCGAAATAAGAAGAAAAGAGATGAGAGTAGTTATTACGGTTCTCATAAACCCTCCTTTATAAGTGATTATTATTGTGGATTAATTAAAACAGACGAAAATCTGATTTAGTAAATTTTTATTAATAAACCCAGAGGTTTGAATAATTGCTGAATAATTGATTCAAAGATGTTAAAATTTGTGTAATAATTCAAATTATGAATTTATTATTTAAAATTTTTCTGGAATGGCGAATGTGGTAACAAAATTAAAAAAGCCAGTACAGGCACTATACTGGCTTTTAAACAAGTACGAAATATTTTTATTTCGTGAAAACCATCTTTTTAGTACTTACAAATGATGAACCATCAATCCCATTAGCTTCGATTCTGTACATATAAACTCCTGAATTAAGAGACGATGCATCAAAATTAAACTGATGCGAACCTGCTGTTAGATTAGAGTTAATACCTGCTGCAACTTCTTGTCCGAGAACGTTGAATATCTTCAAGCTAACTTTTGAGTCAACAGCAAGGCTGAAATTAATTTTTGTACTTGGATTAAATGGATTCGGATAATTCTGTGCAAGCTCAAATTGAACTGGTGCTGTAACATCAACATTAACCTCATTCGAATAAGAGAATGTTCCGTTATAATCAATCTGCTTTAATCTGTATGTGTAACTTCCTGAAGCTAGATTAGCATCTGTGAAATTATAGTTTTGAGGTTCTGTAGTTGATCCATGACCAGGAACATAACCGATTGTGACAAACTCATTGTTGCCTTTAATTTTTTGAACTTCAAATCCCGCATTATTTACTTCTGTAGCTGTAGACCAATTTAAGACAACATTGTTCTTATCGGCAATTGCTGTGAATGAAGTCAATTCAACAGGTACAAGATCTCCCCACTGAGTCGATAATCTTATTCCATCAACATTTACAGAATATGATTGACCACCCTGACGAAGAGCTAATGCATTTATCAAATCCTGACCATTAGTTGAGGTATTAGTAATTTCAGGTGAACCAGCAAGTCAGTTGTTCCCATTGTTGCAGTAGATGTATTGCTTAAGCCAAATCTTAAATTGCCGGCAACATCCTGAACGTATACTCGCGCAGCAAAGAGAGTAAACGTTGTTGGTGAAGTTCTATTGCCAATATGAATAAAATAATCCTGAGTTGCACTTGCAGAAACTACGTTAACTAAAAAAGAGTAATAAATTACATCGCCATTCGATGCAAGTGAATCGAAACCAACATTTACATCTTCCCTCGAGCTGGCACCACCAGAAATTGTAACATCGTTTCCAATTCCTGAAGAAGGATACCCGGAGTAAGTTAAACTCCCTGATTGAATTAAAATTGTATAAGTTGGATTAGTGCCACTATGTTTTGTCCAGCCATGAGCAGTTAATGAATCGCCGGCAGGATAATTAAAATCCTCTACAAAAATCTGTCCAAAAGACAAAGGAAAGTATAGTAGAGTAAATAAAATGAACAGAAAAAATTTTTGCATACTGGTCCTCCGATTAAAAATTGTTTTTGTTCATTTTATTTACTCTACTATACTTTCCTTTGTCTTTTGGACAGATTTTTGTAGAGGATTTTAATTATCCTGCCGGCG
>JARRKF010000297.1:0-6192 GCA_037388405.1 Ignavibacteriaceae bacterium
ACCTCCAACAAATCGAAAATAAATATAATTATCGTTTACGTTATCTGACACATAAGTATCTATTACATTAAAATGATATCCAAGTCTTAAATTTAAATTTGTATATTTTTCAGAAATTACTGCCAGATTCTGACCAGTATATTTACCAGCTTTTTCGGAATAACGAGTCATACTTGACATCAGATCTCCAAATCCAAACTGAACAGGTTCAGTACTCCAAACACCGGGTTCTGTCAAACCTTCTAAAATAGAATGCATTGGTACCGATCTAATTTGATTAATGGAATCTATCTCATCGGAAGATGAGTCTTCGAACAAACCATTACCTAAATCTATAACCGAAAGATCCAATGGGATTGGCAGTTTTAGAGTTTGTGATTTTATTTGCTTGAAACGTTGTGAGGACATATTCAAATTAATTAGTTCCTGCACAGCTTTTTCATGACTAAAGCGAAGAATATCATGGAATGTCTGACAATTATCTGCTGTAAAGTCTGACTTATTAGGATCTATTAACAATAAAGGAGAAATTTTCCTTAAAAGCTGTCTTAACATTTTATATTCTTTCAGTTCACGGAAAACATCTTCAGCTTCAGTTTCATATACTAATAATTCATTAACAATCCCTTCATAAATAATATTTTCTTCAGCATCAATTGTAATTTCTAAACCGTTTGATAAAATACTCGTTGCATCACCGGAATTCACGATTAATGGAACTCCAAATTCTCTAGCTACTGTTGCCATATGACCTGTTGAGCTTCCGACATCCGTGATAATAGCTTTAGCCCGGCGAATTATTCTGCTTAAACGTGGGGAAGTGTATTTAGTTACTGCTATTGCTCCGGCAGGAAAAGATGCCGGATCATCATCTTCACTAATATGAAAAACTTTCCCTGCAGCAATTCCTCTCTGAGCAACTTGGCCCTTTTTATTCAGAATAACATTTTTTTCACTCAGTATCTCTTTAAGATTTTTTACAAAACACCACTCAATGTCTAATGGACGTTTGAAATATGTATCAAGGAATAAAGCACTTTCTGCTAATTCAGTGATCTGTTTATCGGATAAACATGGTTTTGTACTCAAATCCTCATCAACAAGTATTTCTTTTATTCCACCAGTATCAACACATATTATCATAGAATTCTTGTTACCAATTCTTCGCTCTTTTATTTGTTCAGGATCAAGCCTTGAAACTCTGAAATAATCTGCATTTGCTGTACCTGATACTACACTAGTTCCCAATCCAAATGTAGCGGAAATAAGCAAACAGTCTACGCAATCTTGTGACGGATCAACTGTATATATTACTCCTGAAGTCTTTGCATTTATTTGTTCCTGAATACCAACAGCCATTGGTAATCTTGTTTCATCTAGAAATTTTTCTTTGCTGTAGATCATAACATTATATTTAAATCTACTAGCCAAAACTTTTATGTAAGCTTGACATACTTCTTCAGGAGTACAATTTAAAAATGAATCAAATTGTCCGGCAAAGCTAAATCTTTCTTCGTCCTCTCCATAAGCACTTGAACGAACAGCAAGATTAAATTTTTTCTTTTGTTTTGAAGAAAGTGAGTTTAAACTTTTTGTAATAGATTTTTTTAGATCTTCAGGTAGTTCTGCACTATTAAAAAGTTTCTGAATAGCTTCATCATATTGTTTTACTGAACCCAGACTATTTTCAATTAGTGATTTATATGTATTTTTAATTTTGGGCCGCAATCCATTCTTTGCCAGAAACTGCTCGTATGCTGATGTTGATATAATAAAACCATCTGGGGTTAACATTTTTAAGTAATTTTTTATTTCACCAAGATTTGCATTTTTACTTCCAACACATTTTGTTAAAGATGGATTTATTTCATCATAATTAATTATATACTTATCGGGAAGGTTTTTTGAAGAGGACTCAAGTATATTTTCGAGCTGAGCTTGAATCTCAACGTGTTGGTTTATTAGTTCTATATATTTGTTACCTGAGATGTAGTTTAGATTAACAATTTCTCCGTAAATCTCTTCTGATAACTGGGTGACAGTTTGCTTTAAATAATTTATATCGAATATATATTCACCACTAAGTTTGTCTTCCATTTGAGAGATTAACTCAAGAATAATATTATTTCCTGCTAATATCTGTTTAAACTTCTCGAATATGGTCTTTAATTCAGATAAATTAACACTCCTTTTTTTACTGAATATTTTAATAAATAATTCAAGCATCGTTATAACATTTCTTATATCAGATTGGTTACATCAATATACTTTTATAATTAATAACTTACCTGATGTGCTGAAATTCTATTTTCCAACTCCTTAACCTGCTTTGTAGTGAACAGATAACCCTTCAAGCCAACGAAGGTCATCCCTAGACTAAAAATTGCCAGACTCAAATCAAATAATGTCCACCACGAAATTCCAAAAAGACGAAATAGCGCTATACCTACAGCCAAAAAAGCTAAACCAGTTCGAGCAAGTGCAAGGTAAGTTCGTCCCTTCGCCAGTGACGTTCGAGATGTAGAAAGCAAGGTTCTAACAATTGCCATATCTGTGCGTTCTTTGGATAGTTTAGTACGTTTCGTTGCCATATTAGTTCGGTCGTAAGCAAGATTGGTTCTGCCTTTTGAAAGATCGGTTCGTAATACAGCAAGATCAGTTCGTTGACCAGCCAGCAGACTTCGCTCACGAGACATATCCGTTCGTATTTGTCCTAATTCAGTTGAACGTGTTGAAAGACGAGTCTGCTCTCTGACAAGAGAGGTCCTTTCGCGTGACAACCCAGTTCGATCAGATGCCAGTGAAGTTTCAGTGTTTGTATAATCCAGAAGTTTTGTAGTATTCTCATTATTTATTTTTTCCAGATCAAGCTCTTCCTCCTGTAAGTTTACTGATCGATGAAATAAAGTCCGTACATCGTCGAGCAGGTTGCCGACTCTATCTTGAAATATACTCTCTACCATGATGAATCTCCTGTTTATTTTTTAAATAAAAATCTATTCAAGTGCAGTTTAAATTATAGTACCTGGAAGTGTAAATTGCTGCCATCCTTCAATATCAATAGTTGAAGTATATCCCGGTGTATATTCTATTTCTTCAACTTGTACAGTATCTCGAACAATTTCCTTAACTACAATAAGATCTTTTTCTTCCAAATAGGGACCAACCAGATTAATTTTGTCTTTTTCAAAGTTTGCGTGTATTTCAAAGTTACGAGTACGGATATCGCAGATTAAGGCTGCTTCAATGTTAGTGCTTTGTAAAAGTTTCCAGACTTCGTTTTTAGATTCTTCCGTTGCCTGGAGTTCGGGTTCTGACATGAGGTTTTTCATAATGCCGCATAAAACCTTCATTGAGATATGTCCTAAATTAAAATGTAGATCATATATTAAAGGATCTCGAATATCCCTTCCATAAGTGTACCTGGCCCATTGAACACGCTGTTCATCCATTTCGCGAATATATTTGCGTGCATTCTCTTCGTCCACTCCTAATCGTTCTATAGTTGGAGGAATTCGCAATTGAAGAGGTGCGTTAATGCGGACTCTTATGAAATGCTTTATTCTTGGAACGAGCAATTGACCTGAGAAACCATTATATAATATATTATCCTTCTGAAGCTCTTCTAATAATGCTTGCCTCATCAAGATAATATAAGGACGTCTTAATTTACTAAAGTGATTGTATGCTGAAGTAGCTTCAGATAATTGTGTGACCGCCTTTAAAGCAAGGTCTCCATGCTTTGATACAACATCAAGAAGGTCTTCACGAGAGATACAGCGAATACCTGTGCGTTCATAGAATTGTTTTACTAATTCCTGAACCCCTGACATCGTACCGCGTGATATAAAAATAACACGCATGATATTTCTTTCTAATGATGTAAAACTCCATGAAAATATTTTTAATAAATAGATAGCTTCTATAATCGATCTCCACACTCATTTTAATCTCTTTAACTCCGGCTACACTTTTTGCAGTATCTTGTATAGAATCCGTAATTTCCTGTGACTTTGATCTACCACTGATTGAGACTTTTCCGTCATCCGATCTAATATCTAAATATCCCAAATTAACCAGAGGCAGTCGGGCTAAAGCAGCTTTTACTCTGCTAGAGATTAATAAATTATACATAGCTTTTTTAGATTCAGGAGTGGTTTGAAACCTGGGAGATTCTACTAATCCGACTAAAGCATCAATCGAATTTTCAATTGATAAATGACTTGAATTAATTACCAGATCGTAAAGCTTGGGCGAAGTCCAATCTTCTCCATAAAGAAATTTTGTCCATTTTGCGCGTTCTTTATCTACTCGTTCAATATATTTTTTTGCTTCTGTTTCAGAAAGATTATTTCTTTCTATAGCGGCTTTAATCCGGTCAGGCAGTTCGGCTATTATTCTTATCTTTAAAACGTGGTCTATTCCCTTAAGCAGAAAATGACCAGCATGTCCGTGATAAATTAAATTGTCATCTTTAGCATATTCACATAAACTTGCCCGAATGAATGCAAGATATCTTTCTTTCTCAAAAGTTAGTTTATGTAAAATAGTCGGTCTTTTATTAATTGCTTCAAATAACTTATGCTCTTCAACGCCATAATCATCAGCAGCTTTAATAATAATTTCACGACTGATGCATTTATAACCAAGTTTTTCGCTTAACAAATGAGCTAGTTTTTCCCCACCGCTCATTGTCCCCCTGGAAATAGTTATAATTGCCATCTAAATTTTCCTTAACATATAAATTTTATTACAAATACTTCAACTATATAAAAATCGAATAAATTAATTTCTCATATCAGCTGCAATTTTATTAATTAGTTCTTTAATCTGAGATATTTTAAAAGGTTTAGCAATAACATCACGAACGCCTGCTTGAAGACCATTTTTAACAACATCCAATGTTGCAAAACCAGAGATTAAAATTACTTCGGTATCAGGGTATTTTTGTTTTATAAACTGAAATAACTGCATGCCATCTATGTTAGCCATTTTTAGATCAGTTACAACAATATCAAATTTGTTCTGTTCAATTCGTTCCTTTGCAAGTCTGCTATCGATAAATGTCTCGACGATATATCCATCTTTTTCTAAAGCTGCTTTTAACCTGGTTACAACTATTTCTTCATCATCAAGGACTAATATTTTCAATTTAGTGTTCATAATTTTTAAAGTGAATTATTTTTTTGATGATTATTTATTTTCCTCTTTTCTTTGTGAATACCAATCCAATAATACTACCAGCAATCATAGCAATTATTATAGCCAATATTCCGTACACTGCTGGCGATTGATTTGCAAGATTTCTAACAAGTAATGGTAATCCTACTTCTTCGACCGATAATTTGACAACGACTTTGTCGAGTAAGTATCCTTTTTCAAAGCAATATATTACTACATTATAATCGTCTGGTGAGATAAAAGAAGGAATAGTGAGAGTTGCATTCAATGTATTTATTCCAGCCGAATCAGAAATAACCTTTGCGTTTTTGTTAATACTGTAGCACCCATTGTGCTCTTTAAATTTTATGAACTCTTCAAATTCAATTCCAGTTAAAGGTAGTTTACTCTCAAAAACAATTTTCTTTTTTAGTGAAGTATAGCCAAGCATTTCACTCATTTGTAATGAATCGGAACATAATTCACTCACCCTATCTGTGCTGGTTAGAATATAGATTGACGGAGCATTTTTAACTTTAACTTGATTAACATTTAGCCAGATAATTGCCTTTTTCCCTTTTTCATTCAATGTCAAATCCTGATACTTACCAACTAACTTCACGATCACCCCTGAATGTTTGGGAATTTGTGCAGTGACATTAACCTTCATTCCATTAAAGAATAATCCAATATTAATATTATGTGGAATGACTCGAGGATTGCTAATAATATTTTTATTTGGTGATGATGAGATATCTACATTGAAAAAGATAAAGCTCATCAGACATAAATAATAAAATGATTTTAAATTAATCATTTTTAATGACCACCTCCGGTGGAAAATAACATTTCCGGATGAACAATTAATCCATAAACCATCTGCACCATAACTAGCAGTACCAGCATTGCCAGAATAATTTTCAGTTGATCAGCATTCAGACGATCACTAACCTTTGCTCCTAACTGTGCTCCAATTGTTGATCCTAAAAGAAGTATTAATGCTAAAACTATATCGACAGTTTGATTATAATA
>JARRKF010000298.1:0-6238 GCA_037388405.1 Ignavibacteriaceae bacterium
AAAGGAATAGATGCTTGTAAACAACTTATTATAAACACATCTAATACCTTTTCTGAATTCAAAGGCACAATCAAAGAGGTAAACATAAAAGGAGATAGGATTTGGTCCCGCTACACAATGAGCGGAATAAACACTGGATCTTTAGGTCAAATTCCTGCTACAGGTAAAAGATTCCAGATAACAGGTATGGCCATTACAAGAATAAAAGATGGAAAGATAATTGAGGATGAAACTTACTGGAATGTATGGGATTTTTATAATCAACTTGGATTCAGATTGCTTCCTCCAAATAAAGAGGGCGAATCTTAATACATCTTAAAAAGAATGAAAATTAAAAATTGGGTGTTGATTAAATAATAAACGCTCAAATATATCCATAAATATTTAATTGGAGGTATACTATGAGAAAAGCAATATTTATTTGTATTGCATTGATTACTTTTTGTTCCATTAACTTGTTGGCTCAACAATGGACTGATGCGCAAAAAGAAGTGTGGTCAACTGTAAAGGCTTACAATGATTTAGGTGCAAAAGGAGATGCTAAGGGATTTCTTTCATATTTTGATGATTCCTACTCCGGTTGGTCCAATGTTTTAGATGCACCTAGTGGAAAGGAAGCAACAATAACAGCGGTTAATTATTGGTTTGCCAATTCTAAAACGCTCTATTACACACTTACACCGGCAAAAATCTGGGTGAATGGGGATTTTGCATTTGTCCATTACTATTATACCCAATATACGGAAGATAATGAGGGAAAGAAGCAATGGGAGAAAGGAAGATGGACTGATATATTGATGAAGAAAAATGGTAAATGGCTAATGGTTGGTGATCACGGTGGACAAACTTCGAAGTAATAAGTATAATTAATTTTATTTTTGCTAAAACCCCATCAATGAAAGTTGGTAGGGTTTTTTTATACATTTATTAAAAAATATTACTTGTACCAAAGGGGGACATTTACTTCAAAATGTTTCGATTTCAGGCTAAATTAGAAGGATTCTTAATTGTGGAAGTAGTCCCTGACTCTCCGCAATTGTTGTTAAAGTATTTTTATTGTGAATGATCGAAGTAATTTGATAGCATTATAATATTGTAGTAAGCAGATTTCGAGATCTTAAGTTTTTTAATGGTTTCCTTGTAATTACTTCCTCACCCCTTCATCTCCAAAACTATCTCTATAGTAAATGAGTAAAATCAATATCTTATTTAAAGGTAAAAACTTCGTAAATAAGAAGAGAGAGTTCCATTATTCAAAATTTTAGAAAATATTTTTTATATTATTCCAAATTTAATTTACCGGGAGAGATTTGTGAAGAAATACTATGCTGATCTTGTTTACAATTTCTACAAGGATATTGAAGAAAAAATATTTCCAGATAGCGTTTTGTTAGATATGAAAAGATCAATTCAACTCGATTCATATTCCTGTGGTGCTCAATGTGTTTATATGATACTGGAATATTACAAGATTCCTAAGACACTTGATGAGATTTTGAAAGGTCTTAACACATCAAAAAAAGATGGGACAGATACCGAACCAATTCTCAATTATTTGAGGATTAATGGTCTGAAGATATCCATAAACATACGTTCTAAGTTATTTAACATACATTCTGCGCTAGACAAATTAAATCCAATATTAATATCTGTTGATTATGGTGAACACTGGGTAGTAATATATGGGTACAACAAGGATGGAATGTTTATACTTGATCCAGCAAGAAATGTAATCCAAAACTTCTGGGATATGAAGAAATTTATGAGTAGATGGGATGATACTTGGATAGCCGTAATTAAGCGGGACTGACAATCCTTGTTGAGGTTAATATATATTTCCTCCAAAGCCTTTTTTAAATTCTTAACAATTCGAAAGAGGATGGAGAGAATCCGCTAAAGGAGAAACATCAAACAGTTCATATTCTGTGCAACCCCTAGCTTTAGCACTTTGGATTGCTGACCATCATATAAAAGCAGAACAGCTATAGTTGAGTTTTATAAAATTAATTCCTGATTAATTTACATTTTATTGATATTATGGATATATTAAAAATGCTATGGAGATATTTACAAAAGTGGTTAATAATTAGGTCCTCCATTCAACTTCCTGTTATTTCCCCTGTAAAGTCTTTATTAAACAAATACAAATTTTCAAAAATACAGGATTGAGGTTTATTAGTATGAATTCATTTGCAAGCGATAAAATTTGGAAGAACAGATTAAAAAATATTGAAACACCGGTAGATGAAATTACTTTCCCGAAGCTCAATGGAAATCAAAATAAAATTAGTCAGGATAAGGAGTGGTGTGAAGTTCGTATGAACGGAAACAGCAAACGTATTAGGTTTCACGATTATGGAAAAATATATGAAGTGCCTGGACTATATGAAAAATTATTTTACGAAAAATTAAAATGTTGTTCACCAAGCGTAGTTGTAAATTTACTAGAGGACGTTACCTCAGATTTTGGTGAAGACATAAATGAACTAAAAGTTCTGGATGTTGGAGCAGGAAACGGAATGGTTGGCGATGAATTAGAAAGTAAGGGCATTGAGTCTGTGGTGGGCGTTGATATAATACCAGAAGCAAAAAAGGCAGCCCTCAGAGATAGGCCCAAAATATATGATAATTATTTTGTTACAGATCTTTCCAAAGAAAATCAAATTAATCTGGAAGAAGAAAATTTTAATTGTCTAACTACGGTTGCTGCTTTAGGCTTTGGTGACATTCCACCTATCGCATTCCTAAGGGCTTTTGACTTTATCGAAACATTTGGTTGGCTTGCTTTCAACATTAAGGAGGCTTTTTTGCATGAAGACGACACAAGTGGATTTAGCAAATTTATTCATCAACTTAACCGTGAAAAAATTATGCAGATTCAATGCTATCGTCGTTATCAGCATCGTGTATCAATTACCGGTGAGCCACTGTACTATGTTGCAATGATTGCCAAAAAAATGAAGCCTGTAACAAATGAGCTTTTAGATCAATGGAATAATTAATTTTCAGGAAAGGTTGTTGTCGAGTAGAATGACTAAGCAAATTAGTTTTACTAATATTAATTGATTCTTTTTTTAAACTGGTAATTATTATTAAATTAGAACCTCAACATCGAATCCCACCTCAGAAAAAATCATATCTGGTTCAAACAATAAGAACATCTTTTTGAATAATCGTGATAGAAGTAATTAACCTTACCAAAAAGTTTAATGATGTAACAAGGTGAAATATTTATTTTATTGGGGACCAGTGGCTGCGGAAAAACAACTACCCTGAAAATTATTAACAGGTTAGTTGAACCAACAAGTGGTGAAATAATTATCGAAGGTAAAAACGTTCGTAATCAAAAACCGGAGGACTTACGAAAACGTATTGGTTATGTTATCCAAAGCATTGGACTTTTCCCGCATTATACGGTCGAACAGAATGTTGCCACAGTGCCTAATCTGTTAAAGTGGGATGAAAAGAAAACTAAATCCAGAACAAGGGAACTATTAGAAATTGTGGGTTTACCTCCGGATAATTTTCTTAATCGAAAACCGGATGAGCTCAGCGGTGGACAACAACAAAGGGTTGGGTTAGCACGCGCATTAGCTGCCGATCCTGCAATCGTACTTTTAGATGAACCCTTTGGTGCATTGGATCCAATCACAAGAAGACAAATCAAAACTGAATTTGTAAATATGGAAAACATACTTCTTAAAACAATGATATTGGTTACACACGATGTTTTTGAAGCCTGTGAACTTGGCGATAAAATTTGTTTAATGAATAATGGTAAAATTAAACAAGTCGGTACGGCAAAAGAATTAATTTTTTCACCGCAAAATGATTTCGTAAGAAATTTCTTTCGGGTAAACCGATTCCAGCTTGAGTTAAGAGTAATAAGCTTAAGTGATGTTTTAGAATTCATACCAAAATCTGAAGCCAAAGGAAATATTGTTAAGGAGTTTTCTAATAGCGTTAGCATATTAGAAGTGCTTGAGGAAATGAGTGATAAGCCTAACAAAGAATCGCTTCTTGCAATAAAAGATAAGGATGAAAATATAATTCTCAAGACTAACTCTGAAGCAGTTATGCAAGCTTTCTATAAAAAGAGAGCGCTATTATCAAAATGAATTTCATTGATTTTATATTAACTCACCAAGAAGAAATCCTTGCACAAACAGGTGAGCATATTGGTTTAACCGTTGTTGCTTTAGCTATTTCTATTTTTGTCGGGATTCCACTTGGCATTTTGCTTACACGATATAAAAGGCTTTCACCTTCAGTGCTTGGTGCAGTAGGAATTATTCAAACAATTCCCAGTGTAGCTTTGCTTGGTTTTCTCTTACCTTTGTTGGGAATTGGAGTTGTCCCAGCAATTGTTGCGCTTTTTCTATATGCACTGCTTCCAATTGTCAGGAACACATTTACTGGAATAGACGAAGTTGATCCTTCTGTTCGTGAAGCTGCTGTAGGTATGGGGATGTCCAACCTTCAGGTATTATTTAAGGTAGAACTACCTTTAGCAGCTCCTATAATTTTTGCCGGTATTAGAACAGCTACTGTAATTAATGTAGGAGTTGCAACACTGTGTGCACTTATAGGTTCCGGTGGATTGGGAGAATTTATTTTTCGAGGTATTGCTCTCAACAATATTTATATGATTCTTGCTGGTGCGATCCCGGCTGCTTTGTTAGCATTGTTCTTCGATATGGTTTTAGCGTTGTTTCAAAAGTATATTAAAGTTTTAATCAAACCTATTCTTGTTTTTTCATTCATCATAATATTCATACTTATACCATTCATTGTTGTCCCTTCTTTTTTTGATGACACATTCACTGCTGGATTTACATCGGAGTTTATGGAAAGAAGTGATGGATATCCGGGGTTAAAAAAATATTACGATCTTTCAATGAATACAGTCGAACTTGATCCAGGATTAATGTATCAGGCTTTAAAAGAAAAAAAGGTGGATTTAATATGTGGGTTTTCAACTGATGGCAGAATTCGGGCATTTAACTTTTCTGTACTCAAGGATGATAAAAAATATTTTCCGCCTTACAATGCTGCACCTTTGGTGAGAGGCGAAACTTTGAGAAAATATCCTGTTCTACGGAAATGTTTTTCAAGGATAGCCGGATCGTTGACTGATAGTATTATGAGGGAATTAAATTACAAAGTTGATCAGGAGAAAAAATCACCAGTACAAGTTGCGAAAGATTTTTTAGTTCAATCAGGGATTAATATTAAAAGAAATGATAATGATATAGCTGACATAATTATTGGTTCAAAGAATTTTACTGAGCAATACATTTTGGCAAATATTTTTAGTCTTGTGATTGAAAGCTACAGTGAATTAAATGTTGAACTGAAAACAGGTCTCGCTGGTACAAAAATATGTTTTGATGCTTTAATAAATGGTGAAATTGATTTGTATCCAGAATATATCGGAACTGGACTTTATGTGATCCTGAAAGCTGATAAAAAATCAATTGATGGAGAACAGGCTGACGTAGAAAGAATTTTCACTTTCGTCAAGAAAGAAACTAAACGAAGATTCGACCTTAATTGGCTACAACCCCTTGGTTTTAACAACACATATGCTTTAATGATGATACAACAACAGGCAAAAAAATTAAGCATAAAAACCATTTCTGATTTAGAAAATTATCTTAGGTATAACGATTAGTAGTAAAGGGAATTTTTAGTGGGTGGATTTATATTTCATTCGTGGCAGGTTAAAACAACTATCAAAGAGATAAGGAAAATGTTGCAAGTGGCATCTATTTCTATGGGTTGAAGGCCGATGATTTTGTTTATACTAAGAAGATGGTTAGTTTAAAATAACAACAACATAAATATTTAGGAGGTATAGATATGCCAAAACAAGTTTCACCATATCACTCTAAAAGCGGAGCAGTTTATCACATTTATGGAGCATGCACTGCAGGTAAGGCTATTAAGAAAAAAGTTAAAGGGAAAGCTAATAAAAAATTATGTAGTGCTTGTAAGGATATAAGAGCTGGTAAAAGAACACATTGATCTAAAAGTAATTCAAACAATTATAATTCATTTTTCCCAACCCTGCTTAATAACTTAAGCGAGATTTTTTAATCTCTTAATGTCATTGGAAGTTTGATTCTTCTTAAATAACCCAGGGGAGCTCTGCTCCCTTTTATATTTCCATCTCATTTCTTGGATTTGATTTATCCACTTGATTCCAAGTCTGTGATCTTGCCTTGTCAAATGGATT
>JARRKF010000299.1:0-3099 GCA_037388405.1 Ignavibacteriaceae bacterium
TTTCTATTCAAATGCCAATATGGTTTAGCGAAGGAATGGCGGAATACCAATCACTCGGTTGGGATGTTGATACTGATATGTTCATTAGAGATGCAGCTATAAATGAATATTTACCTGATGTTCAAAACTTATCAGGTTACTTTGCTTACCGTGGTGGTCAGGCTGTCTTCTATTACATAGCAAAAAAATATGGTAAAGAAAAAATTGGAGAATTGGTAAACGCACTTAGAAGTCTTGGCAATGTTGATGCGGCTTTAAAGCAAACTATTGGATTAAATCTTAAAGAGTTTAATGAACGCTGGAAGAAAGATATTAAGCGGGTTTTCTGGCCTGATATTGAAATTACGCAGGACCCCGATGAGTTTGCAAAACGGCTGACTGATCCTGAAAAAGATGATGGATTTTATAACATCGGTCCTGCAATTTCTCCGCAAGGTGATAAAATTGCTTTTATAACCAATCGTGATTTCTTTTTTAGTCTTTATATAATGGATGCAAATACTGGTAAAATTATGACGAAGTTAGCTGAAGGAAACACGTCTGCAAATTTTGAAGAACTTAATATACTTACGCCGGGTTTAACCTGGTCCCCTGATGGATCACAAATTGCAATTGCAGCACTAAGACATGGTTACGACGTAATTTACATTTTTGATGTTGAAGAGGATGATTATTATGAGCTTCCTTTGAAAATAGATGGAATACAGAGTGTCAGTTGGTCATATGATGGAAAGTATTTAGCTTTCATCGGGCAAACACCTAAACAGACCGATATCTACACTTATAATTTCGAAACGAAAGAAGTTAAAGATCTAACTAATGATATTTTCACGGACAGAGACCCGTGCTGGTCACATGACGGTAAAACTATCTACTTTGCATCTGACAGGAATAGTTATAAAACGATGAAAGATGTTGTGGAAGGCTTTAAAATTTATAACCACGATTATTCTCAAACAGAAATTTATGCTATAAATGTGGAATCAGGAGCCGTAAAGAGAATTACCGACATGCCTAATAGTAACGAGTCATCCCCTGTAATTAGTTCGGATGGCAATGAAATTTTATTTATTTCAGATTTAAATGGAATAAATAATATTTACAAAAAGAGTTTAATTTTTTCTCCCGGCGACGAATATATAAGCGATATAAAAGATATCAACCCGGTGCCGGTTACCAACTCACAGTCAGGTTTATATCAGCTATCAGTATCTAGAGATGGAAAAAAATTAGCTTTTTCTTCCCTCTATAAATCTTCTTTTAACATATTCTTGCTTAATAATCCGTTTGAGACTGATCTTGGTATTAAGGAACTTCCACTTACAAAGTACAGGCAGGGAAAATTAAATCTTGATATTAGACCAAATGAGGTTGTAAAGCAGCGTGAAGGAATTAAAGAAAACGAAAATACTCAGGTTGATTCAACTGATTTTGACGCTTCTATTTTTTATAGTGGCAACTATGTAGATACTACAAAAATATATTCTGATTCAACTGCAGTAGACTTTGGCAACTATGTTTTCGGAGGAGATAACAAAATCACTTCCAATAAGGAGAAGGAAAAAGAAGCATTTAATCCTATCGATAATCTTGATGAAAATGGAAACTTCAAAGTAAATAAATATAAAATAAATTTTGCGCCTGATCTGATTTACGCAAATGCTGGATACAGTACTTTGTATGGATTAATAGGGACAACAATTATTTCTTTTAGTGATGTTCTTGGTAATCATCGTCTGATTGGGGTTACAGGACTTCAAATTGATTTAAAGAATAGCGATTATGGATTAGCATATTATTATCTTGCTAAAAGAATTAATTATGGTATTGAAGGATTTCACACCGCCAGATTTGTTCGATTGCTGAGAACAGATCCAAATGGGTTTTTAACTTCCAATCTTTTCCGTTACAGAAATTTTGGTTTTTCAGGTTCAGCCAGTTATCCATTAGATAAATTTTACAGAATAGATTTTGGATTAAGCATACTAAACGTAACAGGTGAGAATTTAGATAACCTTGCAGAACCTCAGGAGAGTGTTACATTTACAGTCCCTCAACTTAGTTTTGTGCACGATAATGTTCTCTGGGGTTATACGGCGCCAATTGAAGGAACACGATACCGTTTTGATGTTTTTGGAAATGCAGGTATTGTTTCTCCAAAACAAAGATTCATTTCATTTATGGGAGATGTAAGAACTTATTTGAGATTTTTCTATGACCATTCCCTTGCACTAAGAATTTCTGGCGGTTTGTCTGAAGGTAAAAATCCTCAAAGGTTTTTTATCGGCGGAACAGAAAATTGGATAAACAGAACTTTTGCAACAACAGAAATTCCAATTGAATCAGCCTCTGATTTTGCATTTCTTACTGCCGTTTTGCCATTGCGTGGTTATGATTATGCAGAACGTATCGGGACAAAATATTTATTGACGAATTTTGAGTTACGATTCCCTCTCATACGTTATTTACTTACCGGAGGTTTGCCATTACTGTTTAATAATATAATAGGTGTTGCATTTATCGATGCAGGATCTACCTGGGATAATACAGGTAAGCTTAATTTGTTTACAAGAAACTCGGAAGGAAAAATCATTACTAATGATTTACTTGTAGGAACAGGTTTTGGTGCCCGAGTTTACTTTTTGTATTTCCTGCTTCGTTTTGATATGGCTTGGGCTTATAATGTTGAAGGATTTTCTAAACCAAAGTTTTACTTTTCGTTGGGTGCTGATTTTTAATCGATGAAATTATTTTAATTACTTCTCAGAAATCTTTTAACTTTAAGTTTAAGCAAAACTATTATTTTTTATCATCCTTTTTGTCCTTCCTAACCGAAGAAGTATCGGGCTTTTCAGTTTTGTCAGAACTTTTAGGACGTGATGATTTGTTTTTATAATCTGTTTGATAAAATCCGCTTCCTTTGAAAATCGTCCCCGCGCCTGTTCCTATTACTCTCTTCAAACTTCCCCCACACTCCGGACATACTTTTAGCGGCTCGGCAGTCATCGATTGAAAGTATTCAAAAGAATGATTACAACTGGAACATTTATACTCGTACGTTGGCATTTAAAACCTCTAATTCTTTTTCCCTGGTTAAAC
>JARRKF010000300.1:0-3071 GCA_037388405.1 Ignavibacteriaceae bacterium
CTGATATATCCTAATCGTAAATTTATTCTATTGAGTACGAAGTCGCGTCTTTCTTTTTGAAGAACCGAAAGATATATTCTTGCTATTTTTAAATCAGCACTAACTTTTACATCAGTTACTGTTATAAACCCCAAATCCTCATCTTGCATTTTATGAAGGAGGATATAACTTATCTGTTCTTTAATAAGCTGTTCAACTTTATCTATTCTGTGTGATGACATGATCTAATATCGAGTTAATTAATAATTTGTTTTAAGACAAGGTTTTCTTCGTTTCAATTAGCTTGTAAGATTCAATCGTATCCCCAACTTTTATATCGTTGTAATTTGCGATGTTTAAACCACACTCATAACCGGAATCAACTTCTCTTACATCATCTTTAAATCTTTTAAGAGTTCCAATATCGCCTTCATAGATTACGATACCTTCCCGTATTAAACGAATTTTGTTGCTGCGGGCAATTTTACCTTCCTGGACATAACAACCAGCAACTGTTCCAAACTTAGGTACTTTGAAAGTCTCTCTCACTTCGAGAGTACCAGTAATTTCCTCAGAAATTATTGGAGAAAGCATTCCTTCCAAAGCAGATTTAACCTCGTTGATTACATCATAGATAACATTATAAAGACGTATATCAACCATTTGTTTTTCAGCAAGCTTTCTGGCATTAAGATTTGGTCTTACATGAAAACCTATAATAATTGCATTCGATGCATCTGCAAGGAGTACATCACCTTCTGAAATTCCACCAACACCTTTGTGAATTACTTTTACTACAACTTCATCAGTTGAAAGTTTAAGAAGTGAATCTGCAAGAGCTTCCACCGAACCATCAACGTCACCTTTTACAATGAGCGGAAGTTCTTTTACTCCACCCATACTTATTTGTTTCGCAATTTCATCAAGTGTAATTTGATGAATTTGTTTCTGCCCTTGCTCACGCTTAAGCTGTTGCCTCTTAATACCAATTTCTCTGGCTACTCTTTCCGATTCAACAACTACAAATGAATCACCTGCCTGAGGGGGACCTTCGAACCCAACTACAAGCGCTGGTGTTGCAGGGGGAACTTCTGTTAATTTATTACCTCTTTCATCAAACATTGCGCGAACCTTTCCCTGATAAACACCTGCAATAAACGGATCGCCAATTTTTAATGTACCTTTCTGAACCAGGATTGTTCCTGTGATTCCTCTGCCTTTATCAAGTTCTGATTCAACGACAACACCACGTGCATCACGATCAGGATTTGCTTTAAGATCTAAAATCTCGGCTTCAAGAAGAATTTTTTCTAGCAGCTGCTCTACATTAGTTCCATGCTTTGCAGAAATTTCAACTGATTGATACTTTCCGCCCCATTCTTCAACCAGAATATTTCTATCAGCTAACTGTTGCTTAAGTTTTTCAGGGTTTGCACCTGGCTTATCAATTTTGTTTATTGCAACCACAATTGGAACTCCGGCAGCTCTTGCATGATTTATTGCCTCGATTGTTTGCGGCATTACAGCATCATCAGCGGCTACAACAAGAACAACTATGTCAGTTAACTGAGCTCCGCGCGCTCTCATTGCAGTGAAAGCTTCATGACCAGGAGTATCAAGAAAAGTAATTGAACGCCCATTATCAAGCTCTACTTTGTAAGCTCCTATGTGTTGAGTAATTCCACCGGATTCACCAGCTACAACATTTGTCCTTCTTATGTAATCGAGCAGTGAGGTCTTTCCATGATCAACGTGACCCATTATAGTTACAACCGGTGGTCGTGGCTTTAATTCTTCAGGTTCGTCTTTTATGTCTTCAACAGCATCAGAAGTATATTCTTCCTGAAGCTCGATATCAAATCCGAATTCGTCAGCGACGAGAGTAATCGTTTCAACATCAAGTCTTTGATTAATTGAAACCATGAGTCCCAACTCTATACATTTTGTTATAACGTCGCTAACCGGGACGTTCATAAGATTCGCCAACTCACTCACTGATATATATTCATTTACTTTTAATTTCTTTCCCGCAAGAGATTTCTCTTCCTGTCGTTTTTCCTCTAAAGCTTCGCGTTCTCTTCTTTTTCGTTTTCGTACAGATGCTCGTCCAGTAGCGGATGAATCATCCATACTCAATAGTGTTTTTCTAATCGCTTCTTTCACTTCGCGCTCATCAACTTCAAATCGTCTTACCCGTTTTTTCTTCTTAGCTTCGGGTGATTCGTCCTGAGTTGTTTCAGATTTTTTCTTTCTTACCCTCGGTTTTCTCTTTTTCTTCGGAGCTTCTTCTTTTTCTTTTTCTGATTTAGCTTCTTCCTTCTTTTCGGGTTCTTTTTTCTTATCTTCGTCAAGATCAATTTTTCCAACTACCTTCAAACCTTTTGGTTTAGGAACTAAAGGTTCTTTTTCAGCTTTAGGTTCTTGGGGTGGCTCCTCAGTTTCTGCAGGTTTCTCTTCTTTAACTTCCTGTTCCTGTTTTTCAGATTCTATCTGAGCAACTTCCTCAACGGCTTTCTCAGTCGCTTTTAAAATTGATTCTGGTTCAACAGGTTCTTCTGTGGGAAGAGTTTCCTGAACTTCTATTTCCTTTCCTTCTTCTTTAGCATCCTTAATTGCTCTCTCTGCTCGTTTTTTATGGAAGTCGGCTAATTTTTTATAATGATGCTCAGACTTTTCGATATCTTTTTTGTAATGCGTATTTATGGCTTCTATCATATCATCATCTAGAAGCGACATATGGTTTTTAACCTTGAAACCTTTTTCAGTTAAAAACTCAACAAGCGTTTCTGCTGAAAGATTATATTCTGTAGCAAGTTTATAAATTCTGATTTTTTTGTCTTTAGTATCTGCCATAAACTAAGTTTGCGTCTTTATTCTTCTTCTTCAAATTGCGATTTAATAAGTTCTATTATACTGTTTACTTTTTCCTCATCAAAACCTTCTATTTCTAAAAGCTTTTCAGGTCCAGCAGTTAAAACTTCCAATGCTGTATCATACCTATTGTTGATTAAGGTAGTATAAACATCTTCTCCTAATTCTTCTTTAAGATCAATTAGCTCGATGTCTTCTTCGTATTCTTCAAATGCTTTTTC
>JARRKF010000301.1:0-3068 GCA_037388405.1 Ignavibacteriaceae bacterium
AGGTAAGAGCCATTCAAACCACTTGATTGATTGCTTCCCGGAAAATATTTATCATAAAATCCAATCAATTCTGTGAAAGGATAACCTGATGAAATATTCCAAACCGAACTGGCTATCCAGCCATCACCAAAGTTATATTCAAGCAATAAATTTCCTGAATGACGTACATCATACTTTGGATAATAAAGCCATCCGCTTACTTCTTTGTATGCCCAGCTAAATGTATATGAAGCCGATATATTCAGTGGATCTAAACTATAATTAAGTGAGTATTCTGAACCGTAAGATTCACCCTTCCCAGGTAACATATCAGGATCAGTTAATTCAAATTTCTGATCATTTACAATTGGTACACTTTGAAGAACTTTGTAGTATCCTTCAATGGCAAAACGAATAGCTCTGGAAAGATTGAATTCCAATCCCGCAACGTAATGTATTGCTGTAGCAGGTTTTAAATAATCTGGTGTAATTATCCAAGGATCGAAAATAGAGATGATTTCACTTTCATCGGCAAGAGTAATCATTTCCTGAATATATATTCCCCATGCAGCTTTGAATGCAATCTCGGGAATTATTCTGTATGTGAGACTAACTCTTGGTTCAAATTGACCGCCTCCATTAGCACTCAATCCTGTGATATCATATCTTGTTCCAACATCCACTCCAAAATTTTTCCAGCGTAGAAACTTATACTTTCCATAAATACTTAATTTCCCCCCAAACTTATCAAGATTACTTTGCAGTCCCACATAATTTATCTGATCAAATTTTGAATCAACAGTTTTTAATTTTAAACCCAATCCTATTTCATCGTGATTTTCAAACACAACATTCATATCGAAGTTTAGTGTAAAATCCTTTATCTGATTATATCTTGGTTTAAGAGAACTAAAATTGGGGATTACTCTTCCTTCAAAAGTACTGAGGGAAAGCCCTAATCTTGTAAAAATGGGTACGTCATAAATCTGAAGCCATTCAAAACCATAAAGGTTATTCTTCCATTTAAATTCCTCGCGCAAAGGGTCATCATATTTCACATCATCGTTGGAAAGGAATCCAAAAAAACTAAACTTTGCGTTTTCAAAAATATCTGGATTTGAGTAATTCAACTTAAAAGACATATCATAGAAATCTATTGGTGCTGATCTTTTATTAAAGAATTTTTTCAGAACTTCATTACTATAACTCATCCTTCCTGTTATCATAAAAGATCCGTTAGGTATAGGTCCCTCAATCAATCCCTTTGCAGTTAAAAAACTTAATCCACCAAGAAAACCAAAATTGTTTTTGTTACCATTTTTCGAGATAACGTTCATGACGGATGAAATTCTACCACTGTATTCTGAAGTAAAACCGCCTTTGTAAAATTCTATACTATTTATCATATCCGGATCAATCACACTAAAAAGACCTAAAGAATGAAACGGATTATAAATTTCAATTCCATTTAAAAGAATAAGATTCTGATCACCGCTTCCACCGCGCACATAATATTTTGCCGTAACATCCCCTGTTGTGCTCACACCAGGGATAAACTGCAGTGTTCTGAATATGTCTGTTTCCACACCTTTCGGAAGAATTTCAAGCTCCTTGACGGAAATTCTTTCAAGACTTATATCAGTTTTATTCTCTTTAATTACTTTCTCTCCTATTTTCTCAATTGGCTGAAGTTCAATGCTTAAAGGAATTAACTGAAGGTTTAGCTGAGTAATGACATTGGGCCTTATAAACACATTAATAGTTTTAGTCTGATATCCGACATAGGAAACCGTAACTTTATATTCTTTGCCTGATGGAATAGATTTTATTAGATATAAGCCACGATCATTTGTAGATGCACCATTATTTATTTCAGGTAAGAAAACATTGCAGAATACTAGTGATTCGCCATTTGTGGAATCAGTAACAAAGCCACGAAGTGTACCTGTCTGTTGTGCTGATGCATTACTAAGTAATGCTAGAACAAATAAGAGTGAAATAAATAACCTTGTGAGATTAGGTGAAGACCGCATTAACGACAATTATTTTGAAAATTACGGGTGGAAATATAACCCTTCCGAATCAAATTATATACACTCAATTTTTACCAATCAAAAAAATATATTTACTCTGATCTTAACGCATTTACAATGTTCAAGCGGGCAGCACGGACAGATGGTAAGAATCCACCTATTACACCCATTATCACAGCAAAGATAAGTGAGCTTATTATTATTGAAGAAGAAAGACTAAAGTTAAATGATATTTCTGAAAAGGAACCGAAGTTCAACGTCGACACATTAAAGAATTGTAGAATTGATGCAAGAAGAACTCCAATTACTCCTCCCGTGATTGCTATAAAAAGAGATTCGATTAAAAACACAGTTAAGATGCTTCTTCTTTTATAACCAATCGCCCGAAGTGTTCCAACTTCTACAGTTCGGTTTGCAACAGAAGCATACATTGTAATCATTGCACCAATAACGGCACCAAAACTAAAAATTATAGTTATAAAAATTCCAAGTATTCTTATAAAGTTTGCCATCAATTCAGATTGCTCTTCAAAAAACTGCTGCTCAATTTTCGCTTCAAACTGCTGAAGCCGTTTATCAAATTTGAAAATTTTATTGAAAGCCTCAAAGTTGTTTACATTATCCAGTTTGAGTGTAACAGATGAAACTGTATTTCCTCTGTTAAATGCATTTAGCAATTGTTCAGAATCACCCCACATCTCTGAATCGAATCCGCTTCCATCTGAATCAAACTTTCCGACAATTTTCCAGTTATCGCCTGCAAACTTTACTTCGTCCCCTATTTTTGCACCAATGAAATCTTTTGTTATTGAAGAACCAACTATCAGTTCTCTCAAACCAAAGTTGAACATTCTGCCTTCAACAATTTTTACCTGGGGCCTTAGTTCAAAAATTACATCTGATACTCCTCTTACCGTTACGTTACTTACACCTCCTGCATATTTTTTTAAATTAATTATTACAACAGGTTCTTTAGAAATTATTTGTTTGCCTTGGTTATCAACCGCAATATGATCAAGTGTTCTGATTACATCCTGTGTTTCACCATCAACGAGA
>JARRKF010000302.1:0-3045 GCA_037388405.1 Ignavibacteriaceae bacterium
GAAAATTGAAATCTTTTTCTTGCTTTTGGTTGTCCGTATTTCTTTCTTTAAAGATTGAAGGATTTCTGACAAGAGATCCACGAATGGTTGAAAGAAAGAAATACGGACAACCAAAAGCAAGAAAAAGATTTCAATTTTCTAAGAGATAATTTAATAATCAACATTCATACCTTCTGATTTACCTCCTGTGTCCGATAAAGAACGGATGAAGGGTAAAGGTGACGAAGGTAGAAGATAAAAACAGGAGAATACTAATGACAACTATCGAGTTGACGCACCTTATTGAAGCAGGTGCACACTTCGGGCATTTAACTCGCCGATGGAATCCCAAAATGAAACCATTCATTTTCATGGAAAAGAATGGAATTCATATCATCGATTTAAAGAAAAGCCTAGGTTATCTGGAACAGGCGTACCAGGAGATGGTTAACGTTGTTTCACAAGGCGGTTCAATACTTTTTGTAGGAACCAAGAAACAGGCAAAAGGAGTTATTGAATCGGAAGCAAAAAGATGCGGAATGAACTGGGTGAGTGAAAGATGGTTAGGTGGAATGCTCACTAATTTTTCAACCATTAGAAAAAGTGTTAAAAGACTTCAGAATATTGAGAAGCAGGAAACAGATGGTACCTTCGATAAAATAACGAAGAAAGAAAGACTATTCTTATCCCGAGAAAGAGATAAACTTAAAAAAATTCTTGAGGGTGTTGAAACAATGTCAAAGCTTCCGAATGCTGTCTTCGTTGTTGATATTAAGAAGGAAGATATTGCAGTTAAAGAAGCGAAAAGGTTAAACATTCCTGTTTTTGCAATTGTTGATACGAATTGTGATCCCGATGATATTAACCACGTAATTCCTGCAAACGATGATGCTGTTAAAACTATTGAGCTAATCGTTAAGAATATGGCAGATGCTGCGATTGAAGGGCAGGCTAAATTTAAGGAAAAGAGAGCTGAAGAAATTGCTGAGAGAGAGAGAGCAAGGAAAGAACATCAGGAAGAGACAGAACAGGAAGAGGAAAAAAAGCCACCTAAAAAACATTTGAAGAAAAAAGAAAGGAAAGAAGAAGAAGTTTCTGAAGAACCAAAAGATAAAGAATCAAACGAACCAACTTCAGAAAATTAATTTTAATACGGAGAAATTATTATGGCTATTACAGCTGCACAAGTAAATGATTTAAGACAAAGAACCGGCGCCGGAATGATGGATTGCAAAAGAGCTCTGGAAGAAGCTAATGGCGATATTCAGAAAGCAATTGAAATACTTAGAAAAAAAGGAGCTTCGGTTGCTGCAAAGAGAGCTGCTAAATCTGCTAATGAAGGTCTCATTGTTACAAAGGTTTCGGATGATAATAAGTCAGCTACTATTTTAGAAATTAATTGCGAAACTGATTTTGTTGCAAAAAGTGATGACTTTGTAAAATTTGCTGACTTTGTCATTAATGTTGTTCACAAACAAAAACCCAAAAATGTAGAAGACCTTCTTAAGAATAATTCTGATGTTCAGAATAAGCTCAATGATGTTTTGGGTAAAGTCGGTGAAAAGATAGAAATCTCACGTTTCGATATTCTTGAAGCTGAGAATGGAATGCTGATCGATTACGTTCATATGGGTTCTAAGCTTGGAGTAATAATTAAATTTGATGATGTTAAAGACGGTAAGGATGAACTCTCAGTTATAGGTAAAGATATTGCTATGCAGGTTGCTGCGATGAATCCCATAAGCGTCAAAAGGGAAGATGTTCCTAAAGATGTTGTTGATAAAGAAATTGAGATTTATAAAGAGCTTGCTAAAAAAGAAGGCAAACCAGAGCAAATTCTTGAAAAAATTGCTATGGGCAGACTGAATAAATTTTATCAGGAAAATGTCTTAATGGAGCAGGCTTTCATAAAAGATAATTCGAAGACAGTGGGCGATTTGATTAAAGAATTCAATTCTAAGCACGACTCTGCTACCAAAGTGACCAAGTTTGATAGATTTCATCTTGGAGATGAGAAGAAATAAGAAAAATAAAAGAGGTCTTAATATTTTTAAGACCTTTTTTTATATTTAGCTGAGAAAATTTTGCAGGATTAAATGAAACTAAGATATAAGAGAGTTTTATTAAAGTTAAGCGGCGAATCCTTGATGGGAAAACAGGGTTTTGGTATTGATAATAATGTGCTTGAATTTTTTTCTGAAGAGATTCAAAAAGCATATAACGCAGGAGCTGAACTTGGGGTGGTAATAGGTGGAGGAAATATTTATCGTGGTTTAAGCGCGAGCTCCCAGGGAATTGACCGAGCAACCGGCGATCAAATGGGAATGCTAGCTACAGTTATTAATTCTCTAGCTCTACAAAATGCAATTGAGAAGCGGGGAATCTATACTCGTTTGATGACAGCAATAAATATGGAAGCTATTGCTGAGCCGTACATAAGAAGAAGAGCTATACGACATCTTGAGAAAAGAAGAATCGTGATATTTGGTGCAGGAACCGGTCATCCGTACTTCAGTACTGATACTGCTGCATCGTTACGAGCTGTAGAAATAAAAGCAGATGTTATTGTGAAAGGAACCAGAGTGGATGGTGTGTTTGACAGTGACCCGGAAAAAAATCCGAATGCATTTAAGTTTGATAATATTTCTTATCTGGATGTATTAAAGAAAAATCTTCGTATAATGGATTTAACAGCTGTTAGTCTCTGTCAGGAAAATGATCTTCCAATGATTGTTTTCAATATGGATGTTCCCGATAATCTTCTAAAACTTGTTACCGGGGAAGATGTTGGAACTTTAATCGGCTGTCATGAAAAACTTACTACCGACGCATCAAATTAAATTGAGGTAGTTATGCATCAAGCAATTAAAGATGCCAAAGGCAGAATGGATAAAACAATTGAAGCATTAAGAAGTGAATTATCTAAAATAAGAACTGGCAAAGCCACAACCGTACTGCTCGATAGTATAAGAGTTGATTATTATGGAAACATGGTACCTATAAATCAGGTTGGAAATGTTTCTGTTCTTGATGCTCATACATTATCAATTACTCCCTGGGATAAGC
>JARRKF010000303.1:0-5364 GCA_037388405.1 Ignavibacteriaceae bacterium
ATTAGTAGCCGCATATTTGATATACTCATCCGGAAATTCCGATAGTTTAATTAGATTGGCTGGCTGCTCAGGAATTGGATCAAACTGCTTAAAGAAAGCCATTGCTTCCCTTTTCGATTTTGTACCTATGGACTTCCTTCGATACTTTTTAGAAGCTGGATCAAAATACTGGATATAGTAGGTACCATTTTTTCTTTGAAGTAAGAACATATCACACCTCCGATTTTTGTTGTTGAACGGTGTGCAAACACTTGCTATTTAGCAAGTGTGTACACAAAGTGTTCACATCAGAAATTAGAATGTGATCATAAAGATCAGCCGACTTTGTGGGAATTTTGTAAGAAAAGAGAGCTGGTGAACGGACTTGAACCGCCGACCGGCTGATTACAAATCAGCTGCTCTACCAACTGAGCTACACCAGCTTAAATTTTTGTGTGACAAAATTAGCACTTTCTGATAATTCAAACAAGAACAATAACTATTATTTATTTAAAGCCTATTTATTCATTAAACTTAATTCCTCAACCCAGAATAACTCACACGACCCTCCACCGGTGTCGTCCCGTTTTAGAGAACTTATCCAATGCCAACCATCCTCTTTTGTAACTTTTACGAGGTAACCTTTCATCTCAATTAAACTACCTGTGTAAACATTATCAAACTTTTCTTCTATCTGTTCATTTTTCGGATACCACCTGTTGCTTTGCGAAATATCAATTTTATCTATTACACTTTGATCAGACATTGGTCCCCAACCAAGTGCCAGATCGAAAGGCGATAAATTACTTTCTTCACCGAGAGAAAAATTATTTCGACTCAGTACTCTTGCCTTTATATTGTATTCTGCTAAAGCCTGAATCGTAAACTCACCCACATTCCAGCTTTTAGGATTAATTAAATTATTTTGTTTTGGTTGTTCAGGAACTGTGATTCCCGGTGGATATGTAATTACTTTTTCAGGATAAAAAAAGTAGACAAGTGCAACTACTACTACTAAGGATATAATTATTGTTTTCTTCATTTTTAGGGATCGCTAAAAATATTTTTAAGGATATCAAAATTTCTAATCTCAGTCTTCCTTTTGTCTTTCATTAAAATCTTCGTGATCTGAATAAATTTTAAATTGAACCATTTTCTGCCTAATTTTTCAATAGTTATAACACCTTCTGTGCCACCGTATTCGTCCGTTACGATGGCAAGTCTTTCACCTCGCTTCTGCATTTCGGTAAGAATTTCAGAAATAAGTTTATTCTCAGGAATAAAATATGCTGGTCGAATTAGCTTTTTTAATGAAGCGATTGAGTTTGACTCCAAAAGAATTTTTATTACATCCTTGCTGTGAATAATTCCAATTATATGATCGAGTGACTCTTCGAATACCGGGACCAATGTATGTCCCCTTAAAATAATACTTTTTAATAAGTCTTCATCCTGTTCCCCAATATCTACAGCTATCATTTCTGTCCTTGGTACCATCACTTCGTTTGCTCGTACGTCATTAAACTCAATTACATTTTTTATTATTTCTTCTTCCATTTCATCTATTGCTCCTGATTTTACTCCATCGGAAATTATATGCAGTATCTCATCTTCTGATGGATTTGATTGAGAGAAGCTTGTTTTTTCTCTGAATGGAATAAGAATAAAATTACTTATTGCATTTAAAAACTTCGCTGGTAAAACAAAAAATTTCGAGAGTGGTACTAGAATTTTTATAAAAAATCTTCCAAGAGAATCAGAATATTTAAAACCAATAGCTTTTGGGATAAGAAAACTAAATACAGAAAGAATTGACGCAATCAATAAAACTGTTACAATGAAAGATACTATTAAAGAGAAAGGATTATTATAAAATCCAATATTTGGTTCAGTTATAGTTGGGTCTATTATTTTTGCGCTTATAAGAAAACCAACTACTACAGAAAAAATAATTAATGTAATCGATATCAGGTAAATGGTTCCGTAATAAGGCTCAGGATTTTGATTAACTCTTGAAAACAACTGCCAGATATCATCTCACTTTTCTTTCAGCTCATCAATTTTATTTTCACCGAAGGATGAAAGAGCTATCTCGGCAGCAGTAACAAATGCAATTAGGAGTATGGAAAGTAGAAAAATTAAAATTTCAAGAAATAGAAGACTCATTTTAACAACTTAACACTGAACATAGATTTTAACAATTTAAAAATAACAAACGACCACTAAATAAAATACAGTAATTGAATTGTAAAATCTATTTCAGTAAAATTAGAATTAGAAAAATGAACCTTTCGGAGTTATAATGGTACCTAAAAGCATAAAAGTCAAAGAGAAAAAATTCCTTCAGATAACCTGGGAAGATGAGAGTCAGAGCAAAATTTCTTTAAAGTATTTAAGAGACGAATGCCCATGTGCAACCTGTAAAGGTGAAACAGTTCTTCTCAAAACTACGATTCTCTTTTATGATTTCGAAAAAGCAACTCCAATATTATTCTTCACTTCTAACCAAAAAATATCGAGAGATAGAAAATAAGTTTATTGCCGAAGGAAAGAGATTGGTATTAGAAGGTTTAACCAGCAATTACAAATGTGAAGCGGTATTTATTACAAATAAATTCGCAAAAGAAAATAAGGAAATTGTAAATCAGTTTGACACACTTAATCACGAGAGCATATTCTTATACCAAAAAGAATTTGAAAAGATTTCTGATACCAAAACTCCCCAGGGAATTGCTGCAGTATTTTTGAAGCCTTTACCTGAATATTCAGTTAATCATTTCTCAAATGATAAAATAATTGTTATGCTTGATAATATTTCAGATCCTGGAAATCTTGGAACAATAATAAGAAATTGTGATTGGTTCGGAATAAAAAATATTTTATTAAGTGAGAATATTGTTGATTATACTAATCCAAAGGTCATTCGCTCTTCAATGGGTTCAGTGTTTCATTTAAAATTATTTGAGGGCATAACTGCTGATTCAATATTAAAATTGAAAGAAAGTGGATTTGAAATACTTTGTGCAGATTTAAGTGGGGATAATATTTTTACTTACAAAAGTGATAAGAAAAAAATACTAATTCTCTCCAGTGAAGCACACGGGCCATCGAAAGAATTTGAAAAATTAAGTGATAAGAAAATTACCATACCCCGAATAGGAAGGGGTGAATCTCTAAATGTGGCCTCTGCTTCAGCGGTTTTGTTAGCACAGTTAACAAAATAAAAAGGCGATCATCGATCGCCTTATGATTATTTAGGAAAAGTTAAAAATTACTTCAGCAGTATCTTCTTCCTTGTAGAAATAAAAGAACCACTCTCAATTCTGTATAAGTAAATGCCGCTTGCTAAACCAGCGGCAGAAAATTGAATCTCATAAGTTCCGGCTTGCTTAAATTCATTAACAAGAGTTTTTACTTCTCTGCCTAATACATCATAAATTTTAATCTTTACGAAATCCGGTTTGATGATGCTATATCGAATTGTTGTTGATGGGTTGAAAGGATTCGGGTAGTTCTGATACAGATTATAAATTTCTGGTTGTGACCTTAGCTTATCATCCACAGAGACAATGGGAGGGATGGTTGGAAGAACAACTGCTTCCTCATTTGTTGCAATCGTGTAAACTGCGGAACCATAAGCTGGTAATGTTACACTGAAATTACTTAACTCGCTTCCGAGTGCTTGAAAACTTGTATCTGAATATAAATTATTTACCCAATATGTATTTCCCTGAATGAAACCACCTGTAAACTTTAAATTAGAAGTCGTCAGATCCATCGAAACAGTTTTATCACTTCCGCTAAAATTTACAACTGTTAATCCATTTGAATCAATCCATGGTCGAAGGAAGGCGTAAACCATTCCATCAGTTGTTGTGATTCTATCAAAATCAGATTCATCTGAGCTGTTAACCTGACCATCTCCGTTCGTATCCAACTTGTGCTGTGAGAATGCCGGAAACTGCGAACGGATTTGTGCAATTCTTTGATAGTGTGGAGTAAGGAGGTCTTTTCCACCAAAGTTCCAATCAATAATTCCTCTTCGTCTAACATTTAAATCAGGTTCACCAGGATTGCCCAAACCTTTTCCCCAACCGACTTCCTGTCCGTTCATCATCATAGGCATTCCTGGTGCAGTGAAGATTACAGTTGCCATCGGCATTGTTTTCTCAAATGAATTATAAACATAACTAATACGATCCTCATCTTGCGATTCCATAAATCTCATAAAGTAAGAATTTTCTCCCGGGAAATAACCACTATTGTATAATCTTGAATGAAGTGTATTTACGCCGGATGAAGTAAATGTAAAATCACGTACTGCATTAAAGTACATCGCAAAATCATAGCTTGCATCCAATCCTCCATTCTGATCAGCATAAAGAACTTCTGTCCCAACTCCTGTTCCATCATCTTCACCTAACAAAAGAATATCAGGTTTAATATGCTTAAGAGAATTTCTGACTGGTGTGCCCATATTGTTCTCACCATATTTTCTATGAACGCCCCAATAAACATCGAAGCGGTAACCATCTATATCAAACTCTTTAATCCAGTAATCATAAACATCTGTCATATAAGTGCGTGCATCGAGATCTCGCCAATCATAATTTAATAAAGCATCACTGAAACCACAGTAATAATAAATCCCCTGTGGTGTCACACACTGACCCAAGCCGTTATCGTTGTGTGGGATGAATTGTGTCTGGTAATAATTCCAGTATTGTGAGTAATCACCAAAAAGTAATGCTTCCTGTGCAAATGGGTGTTCTCTTCCGGTATGATTTGGGGTTATATCCTGAATAACTTTCAAACCTAACTCGTGTGCTGCATTAACAAATTCTTTATAGTCCTGGTTAGTTCCATAAGAAGTTTCAACGTTAAGAAAATCAATAATATTATAACCGATATTTACTTGATTATCCATATTCCCCGGTACTTCAGTTACTGGTAAAACCCAAATTGTATTGAATCCCATTGCTTTTATGTATGGAAGGTTTGCAATCGCAGCTTGAATGTTACCAACAGGAGTAAATGCTTTGAAGAAGAGTAAATATATTCTTGCATTTTTTACCCAATCAGGATTAGCTTCATAACCTGCAACTTTCACATTTTCGCTGTCAGGAATAACAACAAAAAAAGTTTCTGTTGAATCAAGATTCATATCAGGGTCTTCAACAATTAAGGATAAATACTATTCACCCTGAATCGATGGTTTAGTTATCATTATCTCTTCGTTTGTCTGTCCATTTATTCCCATTGATTGAGGATTGCCTGCATCCTCTTTCCACAAATAAGTTAGGTCTTGTCCATCCGGATCGGTACTATTTGCCCCAGTTAAAGTTAAAGAGCTTCCATTTTGTGTAATATCGATTTGTGCAAAAG